>JAABQT010000016.1 GCA_011391295.1 Betaproteobacteria bacterium | reverse complement strand
CTGCACGCCCGAAGCCTTGAGCGTCTTTTCGACCTCGTTGGCGAGGCCCTCGCCATAGGCGGTGGCATCGTCGATCACCGCGACGACCTTCGGTTTGTTCTGCGTGGCGAGGTAGCTCGCCACCGCGGGTCCCTGCTGGTCGTCGCGCGCGACGACGCGGAAGATGCCCTTGAATCCCTGCTCGGTGAGCTTGGGATTGGTCGCCGAACCCGAGATCATCGGGATGCCGGCCTGCGTGTACAGCGAGGAGGCAGGAATGGTGGTGCCGGAGTTGAGATGGCCCACTACACCGGCGACCTTGGCGTCCACCAGCTTTTGCGCCACCAGGTTGCCGACCTTCGGATCTGCCTGGTCGTCCTCGCCCATGAACACGAACTTCACGACCTTGCCGCCGAGTTTGATCTTGGCGTCGTTCGCCTGGTCCAGCGCGAGGCGCGCGCCGTTCTCGTTGTCCTTGCCCAGGTGCGCGATGCCGCCGGTCATCGGGGCGACGTGGCCGATCTTCACTTCCATCGCCGTGTCGGCCTTGGCGGCCGGCTTTTGCTCGCTGCAACCGATCAGTACGACCGCGGCGGCGACCAGGGTCAGAGAAATCTTGGGATGTTGCATAAATCCTCCGGAATGATTGGGTTGCACTACGTGATCGAGAGCATCTACTGCACCAGCGCGGCGACCGACCAACCCCGCTGCTAGACTAGTTTTCCCCTTGAAATCGGGTCGTAATGCTACCGCAACGCGGTCTGCTTGCAAGCATTCGCCAGTGCCTGAATGCTGTCGATGGGCGGCAGGCAGGTCTGGCCCCGGCACAACCAGGCGCTGACACTTCGGCCGGCCGGCTTGTCCAGGACCGGCGGCAGGTCCGGCGTGCCCGCGGGGATCGCCAGCACCAGCGTTCCCGGCAGGTACTCCCGCGCCAGGGCCCCCTGCCACGGCGGCAGGTCCTGTGTCGCGCCGCGCAGGATCGCGGTGGAGGGCGCCTCGAGCGCCTCTTCCAGCGCGAGCAGTAACATGGCATAGCCCGAGGGCCGCTCGCGCAGCGAGGGGTAGAACAGCGCCAGCGTGCGCTGCGCGGCGCGCGAATAACGCGCCTCGCCGGTCAATGCAGCAAGCCGGTTGAGCGCATAGGCCGCCATACCGTTGCCGGAAGCCATGGCGTTGTCGTGGCCTGGCTTGGGGCGATGGATCAGTCGCTCGTGGTCGCGCGCCGTAAAGAAGAACCCTCCCGCCTCCGGATCCTCGAACTGCTCGAGGAGCACCGCGGCGAGGGATTGCGCGAATTCGAGGTCCTTGCCGCGATATTCCGCCTGCAGCAACTCGAGCAGCGCCACGATCAGGTAGGCGTAATCGTCCAGATAGGCGCCGAGATGCGCGCGCCCGTCCTTGTACGTGGCGAGCAACCGTCCGTCCCGCCACATGTACGCGCGCACGAACTCCAGTGCCCGCCGCGCAGAAGCGAGCCATTCCGGATTGCCAAACACGCGCCCGGCACGCGCCATGCCGCGGATGGCGAGCGCATTCCAGGACACCAGTACTTTCTCATCGCGTGCGGGGCGCACGCGTGGCGCGCGCGCGGCGAACAGTTTCGTCTTGGCCGAGGCGAGCAGCGGCCCCGCACCGGCGCGCAATGGTCGCGCAACATGCAGATGCCAATGCCGGTCCTCGAAATTGGGCGGGCGGTCCAGGCCGTAGTGGGGTGCCACCGCGTCCCACTCCTCTGCGCTCAACAAGGCACGCACCTGCCGGGCGTCCCAGACGTAGAACTTGCCCTCCTCGTGCTCCGAGTCGGCGTCCAGCGACGAGTAATAGCCGCCTTCGGGCGACTGCATCTCGCGCAAAATCCACTCCGCGGTCTCGCCGGCGCAACGCGCGTACAGCATGTCGCCCGTGACCAGCCATGCGTCCGCAAGCAGCGCCAGCAGGGGGCCGTTGTCGTAGAGCATCTTCTCGAAGTGCGGGATCATCCACTGCGCATCCACGCTGTAGCGGCAAAACCCCCCAGCCAACTGGTCGTAGATGCCGCCTTCGCACATGCGCCGCAGCGTCGTGTCCACGATCGCTGTTTCGCCCTTGCGCAGGCAAAGCTCGAGGTCGGTCGGATGGGGAAACTTGGGCGCGCCGCCAAAGCCGCCGTGGCGTGCATCGAAGCTCGCGCGCAGCGCTTCAAGCGCAGCGCGCACCGGCTCGGCATCGAATTCGACTGCTTGCGCCGCCGGGCTGGCCTGCAAGCGGGAAAACGCGAGCCGCAGCTGCTCGCCCTGCTCGCTGATCGCCGCGCGCTGCTCGCGCCATGCGGCCGCGATGCGCTCGAGGATCTCGACGAAGCCGGGCAGCCCGTGGCGCGCAGTCTTGGGAAAGTAGGTCCCGCCCCAGAACGGCGTGCCGTCCGGGGACAGGAACATGGTGAGCGGCCAGCCGCCCCCGCGTTGCGCCAGCATCTGGTGCGCAGTCTGGTAGATCTGGTCGAGGTCGGGACGCTCCTCGCGGTCCACCTTGATATTCACGTAGTACCGGTTCATCACGGCCGCCACCGCCGGGTCTTCGAAGCTCTCGTGCGCCATCACGTGGCACCAGTGGCATGCCGAGTAACCCACGGACAGCAGGATCGGCTTGTCTTCGGTGCGTGCTCGCGCCAGTGCCTCCTGGCCCCAGGCGTACCAGTCCACGGGATTTCCCGCGTGCTGCTGCAGGTAGGGCGAGGTCTCGCCGGCCAGGCGGTTGCTCACGGTTGTCGCAGGATGCCTTCGAGCGTCTCGCGGTAGGTCTGCGATCGCGCACCCCCCAGTGCCACTGCGCGCCGCGCGGCAGCGAGCGCTTCGTCGCGGGAGCCCAGCTCGTGCAGCGCTTGCGCCAGATTGTTCCATGCATCCGCCGACGCAGGGTGATCGCGCGTTGCGCGCAAGTAAGCCGCCGCCGCCCCGGGCAGATCGCGCATCGCATAGCTGGCGTTGCCCAAGCCGACTTGCGCGGTGGCGCTTCCAGGCCAGCGCGCGAGCGCGCGCGCATAGCCCGTATGTGCCTCGGCAGGCGCGACCCGCTCCAGTGCCGCGAGAGCGGCGATGAACGATGTCTCGGTGGCAGTGACCGGCAGGCGATCCGCCGGCAGCGCAAGCATCGCCCAATGGCCGCTTCTCGCCCAGGTATGCTCGAAGGTGTCGAGCGACATCGTCTCGCGGCGCGTCACTCCGGAGCGCAATACGATCTCCCGCGCATCCAGGTCGTAGCCGATGGCTACCGCGTAGTGCCATCGCGGCGCCCAGCTCAAGGCCAGGTTCTGCAGCACGACCACGGGGTTGCCCGCCGCGATTTCGCGCAGCAGGTCCTGCAACAGCGGTGCAAGCGGATAGGCAACCAGTCGGTGGCGCCGGGTGGTGGCCAGCATTTCCGCCTGCAGCGAACCCTTACGCGCGGGCAGGAACACCTGTGGCAGCAGTGATTCCGGCGTTGCTTCGCGCCCGGCATGAACCAACGCCGCAGCAAGCGAAGCCGGCCCGCACTGGTAGGCCTCTTGAGGAAAGAACGGCGCCGCGGCGATTTCGGCCCTGGCGGCCAGCCCCGGCGGACGCCGCTCGACCAGACTGGAGATTTGCGGCGCGGCACAGCCCGCAAGCAGCGCGGCCGCCAGAACGAAAACCCCCGCCGCAGCGGGGGTGGTCCGAAACTGCACCCGGTTCAACGCACCGAGCGCGTGAACGGGAAGATCTTGGTGTAGCCCATGATATCGGTGGCCAGAAGCACCAGGAAGACCAGTAACGCCGCGCCAAGCAGGTCTCCGCCGGCGGGCAGTTGGTCCATTTGCGCGGCGAGCTGCGCGGCCTCCGTATCCGAGAGCGCTGCGACCCTGGCCTTGGCGTGCGTCGCGTCCACCCCCAGCGACTCCAGGCGCGCACGCACATCGCTGCGCTCGAGCAGGCTCGCGAGTCGCTCGCGCTCCACGCCCGCCACGACCGTGTCGGTGCCTACAATCCCGGCGAGCGCAGGCAGAGGCGCAGTAAGCCCACCCATGCAAACGATCAGCAAACCAGCCATTACGCGACGAAAGCCGATTTTCATTGTTCGATTCTCCTTTTGTGGACTGCGGATCAAAGAGATTATTCTGTGCTTACAAGTAACGCCAACTTCGACCTGTCGGCAATTCACGACAACACGGGCCACCCGATGAACGACCCCAAGGCAGCTGACATTCTGCGCTTCTGGTTTGAGGAGCACCCGAAGAATTGGTTCGTGAAAAGCCCGGACTTCGACACGCAGATCCGGTCCCGGTTCTTGGTGCAGCACGGGACCGCGGTCGCGGGCCAGTGCGCGCACTGGGTAGACGCGCCGCACAACTGCCTCGCGCTCGTCATCCTGCTCGACCAGTTCCCGCGCAACATGTTCCGCGGCGAGGCACGCGCTTTTGCGACGGACCCCCAGGCGCGCGCGGCGGCCCGCGCGCTCCTGGGGCAGGGCTGGGACCGGCAGATGACGCAATCTGAGCGGTTGTTTGCCTACCTGCCGTTCGAGCACAGCGAGTCGCTGGCGGATCAGGTTCTTTCGTGCGAACTGATGAAGGATTTTGGTGCTGACCAGTTGCGCTACGCGATCCGGCACCGCGAGATCATCGAGCGATTCGGCCGGTTCCCGCACCGCAACGGCGTTCTCAGCCGCGAAAGTACCGCGGCCGAGATCGAGTTTCTGGCGCAGCCCGGGTCAGGGTTCTGAGCCGTCAGTGATCGCGCCCTTGGACGCAGTGCTCACCAATTTCATGTACTTGGCCAGCAGTCCCATGGTGTAGCGTGGTTTGGGCGCCTTCCATTTCTTCCTGCGCGCGGCGAGTTCTTTCGCCGGCACGTTGAGCTGCAGTAGCTGCTTCTTCGCGTCGATGGTGATCGAATCGCGCTCCTTCACCAACGCGATGGTGCCGCCGACATAGGCCTCCGGCGCGACATGCCCGACCACCATGCCCCAGGTCCCGCCGGAAAAACGCCCGTCAGTCAGAAGTCCAACGGACTCACCCAACCCTTGGCCTATAAGCGCAGAAGTGGGCGCTAACATTTCTTGCATCCCGGGCCCGCCTTTCGGCCCTTCGTAGCGGATCACGATCACGTCGCCCGGCTTGATTTTTTTCGCCATGATTGCCTGCATGCACGCGTGTTCGGAGTCGAACACGCGCGCCGGGCCGGTCATCACCGGGTTCTTCAGGCCGGTGATCTTGGCCACACAGCCCTCAGGCGCCAGATTGCCCCGCAGGATCGCGAGGTGCCCTTCTTTGTACATCGGCTTGGACCACGGGCGGATCACGTCCTGATCCCGGCGCGGCTCGGCCGGTATGTCCTTGAGGAGTTCGGCCATGGTCTTGCCGTGGATCGTCATGCACTCGCCGTGCAGGACGCCGTTCGCCAGCAGGATCTTCAGCACCTGCGGCACGCCACCCGCGCGATGCAAATCCACCGCGACGTAGCGTCCCGAGGGTTTCAGGTCGCACAGTACCGGCACTTTGCGCCGCACGCGCTCGAAGTCCTCGATGGTCCACTTCACGCCCGCGGCGGAAGCGATGGCCAGGTAGTGCAGCACGGCGTTGGTCGAGCCGCCGGTCGCCATCACCAGCGCCACCGCGTTCTCAATGGACTTGCGGGTGATGATGTCGCGCGGCCTGAGATTGTTCTTTACCGCCTCGACCAGCACCTGCGCCGATTGCGCAGCGCTGTCGGCCTTCTCGGCGTCTGGCGAAGCCATCTGCGAGGAGCCGAGCAGGCTCATGCCCAGCGCCTCGAACGAGGAGGACATGGTGTTCGCGGTGAACATGCCGCCGCAGGCACCGACCGAGGGGCAGGCGTTCCTCTCGATACCGTCGAAATCCTCCTGGTTCATCTTTCCGGCGGCAAACGCGCCCACTGCCTCGAACGCGGAAACGATGGTCAGATCCTGGCCCTTCCACTTGCCGGGCTTGATGGTTCCGGCATAGACGTAGATCCCCGGCACGTTCATGCGCGCCAGCGCCATCATGCCGCCCGGCATGTTCTTATCGCAGCCGCCGACGACCAGCGCGGCGTCCATCGCCTGGCCGTTGACCGAGGTCTCGATCGCGTCGGCGATCACCTCGCGCGACACCAGCGAATACTTCATCGCCTCGGTGCCCATGCCGATGCCGTCGGTGATGGTCGGCACGCCGAACACCTGGGGCTTCGCGCCCGCGGCCTCCAGGGCGGCCATCGCGCGGTCCACCAGCGGCTGGATTCCGGCGTTGCAGGGATTCATGGTCGAGTGGCCGTTGGCCACGCCGACGATGGGCTTGCCGAAATCCCCGTCCTTGAAGCCCACGGCGCGCAGCATCGCGCGGTTGGGCGAGCGTGCCACGCCCTGGGTGATCAGTTTCGAGCGGCGGTTTGCCGCAGGCCATGCCTTGTCAGCCATGGATGTCCTCCTTTGCGTTGTGGCGCCAGTCTAGGTGACCCCGTGTGTTGCGATCCAATACAATACAAGGCTCCTATTGATACCTATTAGGTATGAATACCCCGGAACTGCGGCAACTGCGCCACTTCGTCGCTGTCGCCGAGCACCTGCATTTCGGCCGCGCCGCGGCGGCGCTGCACATCTCGCAGCCGCCGCTGTCGCGTTCTATCCAGAACCTGGAGCAGCGCCTGGGCGCGACACTGCTGGCGCGCTCGCGCCGCAAGGTCGAGCTGACCCCGGAAGGCGCCCGCTTCCTCGGGGAGGCGAAGCGCCTGCTGTCCCAGCTCGAACGCGCGGTGCTCGACGTCGGCAGCATGGCGGCCGGGGCCGGCGGGCGGCTGCGCCTGGGGTTCGTCTCGCTCGCGGACTTCGGAGTGCTGCCGGGACTGCTGAAAGCCTACAAGGCTGCGCGGCCCGGCGTCGCGCTGGCGCTGCGCGAGATGCTGTCGCCCGAACAGGCGGCGGCGCTGGCCGCCAGCGAGCTAGATTTCGGGCTGTTGCTTCCGCCGGTGGCCGGGGATCTGGAGCACTTGGTCGTGCAGCGCGAGCGCTTCGTCGCCGCGCTGCCCTCGAGTCACCGGCTGGCGCGTACGCGTGGGCGGGTCGCGGTACGCGAGCTGGCCGCGGAAGCGTTCGTCATGGCGCCGCGCGAGATCGCGCCGGGGTTGCACGACATCGTCGCTATGCTTACGGCGCGTGCCGGCTTCTCGCCGCGCGTCGGCCAGGAGGCCATCCAGATGCAGACCGTGGTGAGCCTGGTGTCGAGCGGACTTGGCGTCGCCCTCGTACCCTCGTCTGTCGCCAACCTCGGTCGACGCGGCGTCGTCTACCGGGAGATCGCCGACTCGCACCCCCGACTCGACCTATGGCTCGCCTGGCGGCGCGGGGGCCTCGGGGCCGCCGGCAAGGAATTCCTGGTGCACGCGCGACGCGTTGCGCGCTAATCTTCAACCGGTCCCGATGCTGATCCACCCGAATTTCGACCCGATCGCGATCTCCATCGGCCCGCTGGCCGTGCGCTGGTACGGGCTCATGTACCTGGCGGCCTTCGGCATGCTGTGGTGGCTGGGCCGGCGGCGGATCGCGCGCGGCGCAGCGCCCATCACAAGCCAGCAGTTCGACGACCTGATCTTCCTCGGCGTGCTTGGCACCATCCTTGGCGGACGCCTGGGCTACGTGCTGTTCTACAAGCCGGCGTACTACGCCGCGCACCCGCTGGACATCTTCGCCATCTGGCAGGGCGGCATGGCGTTCCACGGCGGCTTTCTCGGGGTCATCGCCGCAGGCGCCTTTTTCGCGTGGCGGCAGCGCCTGGACTGGTGGCGCCTGGTGGACTTCATCGTGCCGCTCGTGCCGCCGGGCCTCGCCGCCGGGCGTCTGGGCAATTTCATCAATGGCGAGTTGTGGGGCCGGGTCACCGACGCGCCCTGGGGCATGGTGTTCCGCAACGCCGGCGCCCTGCCGCGCCATCCGTCCCAGCTTTACCAGTTCGCGTTGGAAGGCGTGCTGCTGTTCGTGCTGCTGTGGTGGTACTCATCGAAACCCAGGCCGCGCGGCGCGGTGTCGGCCCTGTTCCTCATCGGCTATGGCGCGTTCCGTTTCCTCGCCGAATACGCGCGCGAGCCCGATGACTTCCTGGGGCTACTCGCGCTCGACCTGTCGATGGGCCAATGGCTCAGCCTGCCGATGATCGCTGCGGGAATATTGCTTTTCCTGTGGAGTCAAAAGCAACGATGAAATGGCTCAACTTGCTGCTGCTCGCACCCGCGCTCTGGGCGCAGGTGCCGAACGCCCACGCCACCGACATCCCCGCCTGGTTCAGCGAGACCTTGCTCGAAATCCCGGAGGAAGTGCGCGAGGCGGCGCGCGACGGCAAGCGCCTGATGCTGTACTTCGGCCAGGACGGCTGTCCCTACTGCACACAGCTGATGCAGACCAACTTCACGCAGCGCGCGATCGTGGACAAGACTCGCAAGCACTTCGTCGCCATCGCCCTGAACATCTGGGGCGATCGCGAGCTACAGTGGACCGATGCGCGCAGGATGAGCGAGAAGGATCTGACGCGCGCGCTGAAAGTGCAGTACACCCCGACGCTGCTGTTCCTGGACGAAAATGGCGGGATCACGGTGCGCCTGAACGGCTACTACCCGCCGCACCGCTTCAGCGCAGCGCTCGACTTTGCGGCCGGCATTGCAGGCCAGGGCCAGCGTTTCGAGGACTACATGAGAACCGCGGTAAAGGAATCCGCGAGTCCGTCATTGCACGACCAGCCCTTTTTCCGCAAGCCGCCGGTGGACCTGACCCGGAACAAACCGGTCGCGCTGCTGTTCGAGACGCCCTACTGCACGGGTTGCGACGAGCTGCACCGCGAAGGATTCAAGCGCCCGGAAGTGCGTAAGCTGCTCGAGCGCTTCGACGTCCACCGATTGACGCTCGACGAGCCCCGCGATGCGCAGGCGACCTGGGCGTCCGAGTTGCGCGTCGCGTATACGCCGAGCATGGTGTTCTTCGACGGGGGCAGGGAAGTGTTCCGCATCGAGGCTTACCTGCGGCCGTTCCATTTCGCATCGGCGCTCGAGTACGTGGCGAGCGGCGCCTACCGCAGCGAGCCGTCTTTCCAGCGCTACATCCAGGGGCGCGCGGAGCGGCTGCGACTGCGCGGCGCTGCGGTGGAACTGTGGAAGTAGGCTAGGTTGCGAGCGCGCGCTCGAGGATGCGCGCCACGTGCTGTGCGCGCCGCTCGGTGCCGTCGGCGATCTGGTGCCGGCAGCTGGTGCCGTCGGCGACGATCAGCGTCTCTGCGCCGGCCTGCCGCACCGCGGGCAACAGGTCCAATTCGGCCATCTTCATCGACGCCTCGTAATGCTCGGCCTCGTAGCCGAAGCTGCCGGCCATGCCGCAGCAGCTGGCCGCAACGCTCGTTACCTTCAGGTCCGGCACCAGCCCGAGCACACGTTCCACCGCCCCCATTGCGCCAAACGCCTTCTGGTGACAGTGCCCGTGCAGCAGCGCCTCCCGCGCCAGGGGTTTGAGCTTGAGCTGCAGGGTGCCCGCGTCCGCTTCGCGCGCGAGGAATTCTTCGAACAGGACCGCCTTGGCGGCCAGTGCTTTCGCCTCCGGCAACATCACCGTGTACTCATCGCGCAGGGTGAACAGGCACGAGGGCTCCAGACCGATGATCGGGACGTCATGCTCCAGCCAGGGCTTGAGCGCATCGAGCACGCGGCGCGCCTCGTGCCGCGCTTCGTTGAGCAGCCCGACCGAGAGGAAAGTACGTCCGCAGCACAGGGGCCGCTCGCCGATCTCCGGCTGCGCCACGTGCACGCGAAAGCCGGCGGCCTCGAGCACGCGGATTGCGGCACGCGCATTCTCGGGCTCGAAGTATCGGTTGAAGGTGTCCACCAGCAGCACGACTTCGCGGCTCCCGCGCTTGGGCCAGACGCGGTCCACGAAGAACTGCGGGCGCCAGGCGGGCATCTGGCGCTGCGAGGTGAATCCCAACAGGGGCCGGAGCCAGCGCGACGCGAGGTTGGCGAGCGGCGCCGCACGCGCCGCCCATAGCGCGTAGCGCGGCAGCCAGGCGATCGCGCGATCGCGCAGCGTCAGTCCGTGGCGCCCCCGGTATTGCGCGAGGAATTCGATCTTCATGCGCGCCATGTCCACGCCGGTGGGGCATTCGCGCTTGCAGCCCTTGCAGGACACGCACAGCTCGAGCGCTTCCTTCACCGCCGCGTCCGGCCGCGGCCCGAGCTGCCCGGAAAGCGCGAGGCGCAAGGTGTTGGCGCGGCCGCGCGTAAGGTGCGTTTCGTCGCCGGTGGCGCGAAACGACGGGCACATGGTGCCGGCGTCGAATTTGCGGCAATGGCCGTTGTTGTTGCACATCTCCACGGCCTTGTCGAAGCCGCCCCATTCGCTCCAGTCGAGCGCCGCAGGCGGCGGGCTCGCTGCATAGCCGGGCTTGAAGCGAAACAGCGACGCGTCGTCCATTTTCGGCGGATCGACGATCTTGCCGGGGTTCATCAGACCCTGGGGATCGAGCCACGACTTGATCTCGCCCAGGCACGCGGTCAGGCGCGGCCCGAAGAACGGCGCGATCCATTCCGAGCGCACCAGGCCGTCGCCGTGCTCGCCGGAAAACGCGCCCTTGTACTCCCTGACCAGGGCGCTGGCTTCCTCGGCGATGGCGCGCATCTTGGCCGCACCGTCGCGCCGCATGTCGAGGATCGGCCGCACGTGCAGCGTGCCGACGGAGGCGTGCGCGTACCACGTGCCGCGCGTGCCATGCTTTTCGAATACTTGCGTCAGCCGGTCGGTGTACTCGGCGAGGTGCTCGAGCGGCACCGCGCAGTCCTCGATGAAGGACACCGGCTTGCCGTCGCCTTTCATCGACATCATGATGTTGAGACCCGCCTTGCGCATTTCCCAGAGGTCCTTCTGCGGCCTGGCATCCACCAGCTCGACCACGCTGCCGGGCAGGCCGAGGTCACCCATCAGTTGCACCAATTGGCGCAGCTTGGAGAGCTGCGCCGCCTGGTCTTCCCCGCTGAACTCCACCAGCAGGATGGCGTCGGGCTCGCCGCGGATCACGGCCTCCACCGTGGGGCGGAAGGCGGCGATCTCGCGCGCCAGGCCGATCATCGTGCGATCCACCAGTTCCACCGCGGATGGCCCGAGCTTGACGATGTGCCGGGTCAGGTCCATTGCGGTGTAGAACTTCGGGAAGTGGCATACGCCGAGCACGCGATGCGCGGGCAGCGGACAGAGCTTGAGATGGATGCGCTCGAACCAGCCGAGCGTGCCTTCGGAGCCCACCAGCAGGTGCGCCGAGTTCTCGTGCGGCGGGCCGAGATGATCGAGGTTGTAACCGGCGACCTTGCGCAGCACCTGCGGAAAGCGCGCCGCGATCTCGTCCTTCTCCCGTGCGTAGATCGCGCGCAGCTTCACGTGCAGTTCCGAGTCGTCGCTCATCGGTCCGAAGCGGCGAGCGATGCCGTCGCTGCCGAGCGCATCGATGGCGAGTACGTTATGCACCATGTTGCCGTACGCGATGGAGCGCGAACCGCAGGAATTGTTTCCCGCCATGCCGCCCAGCGTCGCCTGCGCGCTGGTGGACACGTCGACCGGAAACCAGAGGCCCTGCGCCCGGAGCTGCGCGTTGAGTGCATCGAGCACCAGCCCCGGCTGCACCACCGCACGTCGACCTGCAGCGTCGAACTCGATCAGCCGATTGAGGTACTTCGAGCTGTCGATCACCAGCGCGGCGCCCACAGTCTGGCCGCATTGCGAGCTGCCGGCGCCGCGCGGCAGCAGCGGCACCCCGGCCTGCGCGCCGATGGCGATCGCGGTGCGCGCCGCCTCCTCGGTGCGTGGCACCACGACGCCGATTGGCTCAATCTGGTAGATCGACGCGTCGGTGGAGTAGCGCCCGCGCGAGGCGGCATCGAACAGCACTTCGCCGTCCACCTCGCGCCGCAGGCGCTGCGCGAGCGCGGAGTCGCCCGGCGTCGCCGTTGCCTGCCTGATCGGGATGCGGGCGCTCACGCCGCCTGGCGCGACGGCAGCGCCGCGAGCACGCTGGCGAGCTTGTGCGTCAAATGGTCGGAGAGCAGCGCCTTGATTCGTTTCACGTCCCGCGCGGCGAGCGCGGCGAGGATTTCATCGTGCTCGCGTACCGCTGCGTCCCAGCGCTCCCTGGACAGGTTGGCCAGGTAGCGCGCACGGCGCACGTTGGCGTTCAGCTGGCGGTACGCGTTGAACAGCATGGTGTTGCCGGAGTATTTCACGATCTTCAGGTGGATCGCCTGGTTGAACTTGAAGTACCCCGCCAGATCGCCGCGCGCGTGGTATGCGAGCATTTCGTAATGCAGCGCCCGGATTTCGTTCACCTGAGCGTCGGTGGCGTTGATGCAGGCGAGTTCGCCGGCGAGTGCCTCCAGCGCCCCCATCACCACCATCGATTCCGATAGCCGCACTGCATCCATGTGCGAAACGATGGCGCCCCGATTCGGCAGCAATTCGACCAGGCCCTCGGTGGCGAGTACCTTGATGGCCTCACGAAGTGGTGTGCGCGACAGGCCCAGTTGCACGCTCAGCAGGCGCTCGTTCAGGCGCTCCCCTGGGGTAAGCCGGCCTTGGACGATCAGGTCCCGGAGCCGGTCCGCCGCCTCTTCGTGGAGTGGCCGGCGGGCGATGGGTGTTACTTGTTGCGTGTTTGTCATTTTGTATGCAGAATACAAAAAAAACGCCTTATCCGCAACTGTAACCCAGACACTGACCTTCGGAAGTTTGTTTTGTATACAAAAGTAGGAGACACTCATGCCGCGTAACGCTGGCCGCCATTTCCTTCAGATCCCGGGGCCAACCAATGTCCCCGATCGCGTACTGCGCGCCATCGATTACCCGACGATGGACCACCGCGGCCCCGATTTCGCGGAGCTGGGTAAGGCAGTACTCAATGGCATGAGGCAAGTGTTCAAGACCAAGGGCGAGGTCGTCATCTACCCCGCGTCGGGGACCGGCGCGTGGGAAGCCGCGCTGGTGAATACCCTGTCGCCCGGGGACGCAGTGCTGATGTATGAGACCGGCCATTTCGCCGCGCTGTGGCAGAAGATGGCGCAAAAGCTCGGCCTGGCGCCGGAGTTTCTTGCCGGCGACTGGCGCACCGGCGCCAACCCGGCGCGCATCGAGCAATGCCTGCGCGAGGACCAGCCCAAGCGCATCAAGGCCGTGTGCGTGGTGCACAACGAGACCTCGACCGGCGTCACCTCGCGCATCGCTGAAGTGCGCAAGGCCATCGACGCGGCGCAACACCCCGCGCTGCTGATGGTGGATACCATTTCCTCTCTCGCCTCGATCGATTACCGGCACGACGAGTGGGGCGTGGACGTCACCGTCGGCGGCTCGCAGAAGGGGCTGATGCTGCCGCCGGGCCTGTCGTTCAACGCGATTTCCGCCAAAGCGCTGGCCGCTTCGAAGGCGGCGCAGTTGCCGCGCGCCTACTGGGCCTGGGACGAGATGATCGCCAGCGGCAAGGCCGGCTACTTCCCCTACACGCCGGCGACCAACCTGCTCTACGGCCTGCGCGAGTCGCTGCTCATGTTGCTCGAGGAGGAGGGTTTGGAGAACGTGTTCGCGCGCCACCAGCGGCATGCCGAAGCCACCAGGCGCGCAGTGCGCGCTTGGGGACTGGAAGTCCTGGCGGCGAATCCGGCCGAATACAGCGGCTCCCTCACGGCGGTACTGCTGCCGGCGGGCCACGATGCCGACCGCGTGCGCAAGGTGATCCTGGAAAACTTCGATATGTCGCTGGGCACCGGCCTGGGCAAGCTCGCCGGCAAGGTTTTTCGTATCGGGCACCTGGGCGACTTCAACGATCTTTCGCTGATGGGAACGCTGGCGGGGGTCGAAATGGGCCTTACACTTGCCGGCGTGCCGGTCAAGAAAGAAGGCGTCGCGGCCGCCATGGCTTATCTTGCCGACCGGCAGCGGCCAGTGGCACGCGCGGCGGCCTGAACCGGCAGCCGGCACGACCTCGATTCGCGAGCCGACGCAGAGCGGCGACTTATCAACCAGATTACCGGCGTGCTTCCTACCATGCTTATGCTCGTGACCTACGTGCCGGCTGTCCCGCTGGCGCTGGTGAACCTGTTCTACCGCTAGGAATGCGCGTGCAAGAGACCGTATACCTCGAGCGCGACGGCGCCATCGCCACGGTGGTGCTCAACCGCC
>JAABQT010000163.1 GCA_011391295.1 Betaproteobacteria bacterium | reverse complement strand
GGCTCCTCACCGTGGGCGGCAAGCGCATCCTGATCGACACCTGCGTCGGCAACCACAAGCCGCGCGCGGCGCGCCCGCTGTGGAACATGATGGACACGCCCTACCTCGCGCGCCTGGCGGCGGCGGGCGCGCGCCCGGAGCAGATCGACATGGTGATGTGCACGCACCTGCACGTCGATCACGTCGGCTGGAACACGCGCCTGGACAACGGCCGCTGGGTGCCGACCTTCCCGAATGCGCGCTACGTGTTCAGCAAGGAAGACTACGAGCACTACCTCGCCCTCGACCGCGACCCGGAAAAAGGGCCGGCTACGCTGGGCGCGTTTCGCGACTCGATCCTGCCGGTGGTGGAAGCCGGCCTGGCGCAGATGGTGACGGGGGCCACGGCGCTGGACGAGAGCCTCTGGGTCGAGCCCGCGCCGGGCCACACGCCGGGAACGCTGGCCATCAAGTTCGAGTCGCGCGGCGAAAAGGCCCTGTTCTGCGGCGACATCCTGCACCACGCCCTGCAGGTCTACCGCCCGGAGTGGAACAGTTTCGCCTGCGCCCACGCCGCCAACGCGCGCGCGAGCCGCCGCAAGGCCCTCGAGCACTGTGCTGCGGGCGCGCTCCTGATGCCGGTGCATTTCGGCGCACCATTCGTGTGCCGCATCGAGAGCAAAGGCGGCGCGTTCCTGCCGCGCTTTGCAGGCTAGAACCGGCGCTCGATTGGCGCCGCGATCCGGGGAGAATCGTGAGGCGGCAAACGCCGCCCCACGCTCATCCGTTCAGCGCATGCGCCCGACGGGGCCGCCCCGGTATCCCGGGCCGAAGGCACGATCCGCGACCGCCTTCTGCTCGGGCGTGAGCACCGCGTAGAGATTCTTCAGGGCTGCAGTCGCGCTCTCCAACCCGAGCTGGTGCTGCTTCATCATCTCGGCGCGTTGCGCCATCAGCTCCGGCGCGCTCGCCGCGGCCTGGCCCTGGTGCATGGCTGCAAACCACGCCTGCCTGCTCGCGGCTTGCGCGTTGGCGTTATCGACGAAGGCCTGCCACGCCGGCTCCTGTTGGGCGGTAAGGGCCAGCTGCGACTTCAGTTCCGCCAGGCGCTTTTCTGCCGCCTCGGGCGAGGCGCCCGAGCCCATGCCATGACCTTGCATGCCGGCTCGGGGGCCCATGCCGTTACCCATCATCCCGCCGCCGTGCATCCCGGCGCCCATGCCGGCGCCCATGCCCGAACCCGGGCCGTAGCCCCCGTCGGAGGGGTGCGCGGTCAGTTCCGCGGCTGCCAGTCCGAGCGACAGTGCCGCCCCGACGGCCAGTGCGATTTTGGTGGTTTTTCTCATGATCGAATCTCCGTTGAGTGAACTCTGGAAACCTGCGCTTGCTGCACCCGCCGGTCTGCAGGGCGGTCGCATCGGTTCCCATTACGCCACGCCGATGTAAGCGGCGCGTCGCGTTTTCGTACGCCCGCGTATCAGAAACGGAGCCGGTTACAGTACGCTACAAATCCGTTCCACACAGGCAGGCCCGGCGGCTATACAGGGTCCATGGAAAGCATCGATCACATCCTCGTCGTCGACGATGACGCGGAAATTCGCAGCCTGCTGGGCGAATACCTGCGCAAGAACGGCTGCCAGGCCACGGTGGTCGCCGACGGCAAGGCGATGTGGACGGTGCTCGCGCGGGGCAAGGTCGACCTGATCGTGCTCGACCTGATGCTGCCCGGCGACGATGGCCTCGAGCTGTGCCGCAAACTGCGCGCCGATGCGGATACGCCGGTCATCATGCTCACCGCCCGCGGCGAGGAGACCGATCGCATCGTCGGCCTGGAGATCGGTGCGGACGACTATCTCGCCAAACCCTTCAGTGCCAGGGAGCTGCTGGCGCGCATCAAGGGCGTATTGCGGCGCTACCGCAGCCTGCCGCGCAACCTGCGCCCCGAGCAAGCGCGCGCCATCGCCTTCGCCGGGTGGCGCCTGGATACCGTCGCGCGGCACCTGCTTTCGCCCGAGGGCGTGGTCACGTCGCTGAGCGGCGCGGAGTTCCGCCTGCTGCGGATTTTTCTCGACCACCCCAACCACGTGCTCAGCCGCGATCAGTTGATGGTGCTGACGCAGGGCCGCGAAGCCGAGCCGTTCGACCGCTCGATCGACAACCAGGTGAGCCGGCTGCGGCACCGGCTGGGCGACGACCCGGCCGGTCCCAGGATCATCAAGACGGTGCGCGGCGAGGGCTACGTGCTCGCCGTGCCCGTCAAGGTGGAGCGCTGATGCGCCTGCTGCCGCGCGGCCTGTTCGGGCGGCTGGTGCTGATCCTGCTGTGCGGATTGGTGCTCGCGCAGCTGGTCTCCGTCTATCTCAACCTCAGCGAACGCGACCAGCTCCTCTACCGTGCAAGCGGCATGCAGATGGCGCAGCGCGTCGCGGACATCAGCAAGCTGCTCGATTCGGTCTCGCCCGGGGATCGCCGCCGGATCGTCGCGGCGTTCGACGCGCCGCCGCTGGCGATTTCCCTGGACCGGCCCCTGCGGGTGGACAAGCGCGATGCGCCGGAGGCCGACATCCGGCGCTCGGTGTTCGCGACCGTATTGCGCTTCGCGCTCGGCGAGGGCCTGCGCCTCGAGGCAGTAAGCGCGGCGCGCGTCCCGGAGCGCTACGGGCCGCGGCCACCGGGCATCGCGCCGGGCACGCCGATGATGCAGCACGGCATGCGCGCAGGCGCGCTGCCGGCAATGCACCCGGAGAGCCTGTTCTTCGTGGTGCAGGTCGCGCTGCGCGACGGCACCGTGGTGACCTTCGATTCCCTGGTTGCGCCCCAAGCCGCGGAGATGCCGCTGCGCTTGGGCCTGACGCTCCTGGTGCTCCTCGCCACCGTGGTGACGCTGTCCTTGGTGGCGGTACGCTGGGTGACCGGCCCGCTCTCGGCGCTGGCGAGCGCCGCGGAGAAGCTGGGCGAGGACATCCACCGCCCGCCGCTGCCCGAGACCGGGCCTACGGAAGCCAGGCGCGCCGCGCGAGCGTTCAATACCATGCAGCAGCGCCTGTCGCGCTTCATCGCCGACCGCACCCGCATTCTCACGGCGATGTCGCACGACCTGAAGACGCCGATCACGCGCATGCGGCTGCGCGCCGAAATGCTCGAAGACCACGCCCTGCGCGCCAAGTTCGCGCAGGACCTCCAGGACATGGAGTCGATGGTCACGCAGACCCTGGACTTCATGCGCGACGCGAGCGCGGGCGAAACCGTGCGGCGCATGGACTTCATGGCGCTGCTGGAGAGCCTGCAGACCGATTACCAGGACATGGGAAACAGGGTCGAGGTCGAAGGCCGCATCGCGCAACCGTTCTCCGGCAGGCCGCTGGCGCTGCGCCGCTGCCTCACGAACCTGCTCGACAACGCGATCCGCTACGGCAAGCGCGCGACCCTCAGGGCCGAGGAAGCGGCGGACCAAGTCACGATCCGCGTGCTGGACCAAGGCCCCGGCATCCCCGAGGAGGAATTCGAGCACGCGTTCGAGCCTTTCGTCAGGGGCGAGTCCTCGCGCAGCCGCGAAACCGGCGGCACCGGGCTCGGCCTGGGCATCGCGCGCAACATCGCCCGCGCCCACGGCGGCGACCTGGTGCTGCAGAACCGGCCGGGCGGCGGACTGGAGGCAATTCTCACCCTGCCGCGCAGCGCCTGACAAGGGGCCCCGCCCAATGCGCAAGTCATCGCATCCCGGTCCGCCTTCGCCCGCCAGGACGTGGCTTGATCAGCCGGCCAGAAGCCGCGCCTCCAGCGCGTGGCGCTGGATTTTCCCGCTGGTCGAGCGCGGCAAATCGGCCAATGCGACGAAGCGCACTTTTTTGGGTTGCTTGTCGCCGGCGAGGTGCTTGCGGCAGCGCTCGTGGATGTCGGCGGCGCGCATGCCCGGATCGCGGCCGGCGACGCTCGTACCAGCGGCTGCTTGTGCCATCCCAGGGTGCGTTGCGATCGGCATCGGTCCGGTTTGCGGGCATGCGAAGAACCACCACCCGTGCGAGCAAGGAGGGCGATCGACCCGCAGCAGTCCGTTGCGCGATAGACTCCTCACCCGCCGGCTTGGTGCGGCTCCTCGCCTGCCACGGTCGTGCGTTTGCGTTCCGACCCTACCTCACGAAAGGAGTATTCAGTTGAATCCGAACCAGGCACTTTGGGAAAAGGGCGACTTCACCCGTATTTCAGCAACCATGAGAGAGAGCGGAGAAGCGCTCGTCGGCAAGCTCGGCATCACACGCGGACTCAAGGTTCTGGACCTCGGGTGCGGCGATGGAACGACTGCGATCCCTGCCGCGAAACTCGGCGCGGACGTGCTGGGCGTCGATATCGCGAGCAACCTTGTCGCGGCAGGGAACAAGCGCGTTGCGGAGCACGGGCTTGCGAACTGCAAATTTCAACAGGGGGACGCGTCGAATCTGAACGAATTGCAGGACCGCAGTTTCGATCTCGTGGTGAGCATTTTTGGCGCGATGTTTGCGCCC
>JAABQT010000162.1 GCA_011391295.1 Betaproteobacteria bacterium | reverse complement strand
GCATGCTCCAGTACGTCGTGCGCGTGCTCGTGCACATGACGCTCCGACAAGTGCAGCCACACGCCGAGCGCCATCAATCCTGCGGCGAGCCAGAATACCGTTCCGGGGCGCTCGCCCATCATCGCAATCGCAAGGACCGCGCCGAAGAACGGCGCTGCGGAGAAGTAAGCCCCGGTGCGGGCCGTGCCCAGATTCCTCAGCGCCACGATGAACAGCACGAGGCTCACCCCGTAGCCCAGAAAGCCGAGGAGACCAGCACCGATCCAGCCCGCAGCTGCGGGCAGCGGCGCGCCCAGAGCCAAGGCGAGAGCGAGGTTCACCGCGCCCGCCGCCAGGCCCTTCAGGCAGGCCAGCGTCGCGGCGTCGCCGCCTGAAACGCGGCGCGTGAGATTGTTGTCGATCGCCCACGCGAGGCAGGCTGCGGCAATCAGGAGTGCACCGGCGAGAGCGCCGGCGCGCGGCGCCGCATCTATGGAGAGCAACACGCCGCCTGCGACGATGGCCGCCATGCCGGCAAACACGCGCCGGTCGACGTTTTCGCGGAATACCGTCCACGCGATGGCTGCGGTGAGCACCGCCTCGAGGTTGAGCAGCAGCGACGCAGCGGAGGCGTCGGTGCGCGCCAGCCCCTGCATGAGGAGAATCGGGCCGGCGACGCCTCCTGCGGCGATCGCCGCGACGATCCACGGCCAGTCCAATCGCGGGATCGGCGCGATCGGTTCCCGACCAGGGAGGCGCGCGCGCACGATGATCCACACCGCCAGGCCCACGCCGCTGCCCAGGTATAAAACCGCGGCGAGCACCAGCGGGGACACTTCGCCCAGCAGGAGCTTGGCGAACGGGGTGCTCGCGCCGAACAACGCTGCGGCGCCCAGCGCATAGAGTACGCTGCGATGCATGGGGTGCAATGATGCTGTAAAGGGGGACTCGTTGGAAAGTTGCACATGAGCGCAGGAACGCGCTTCAGGATTCTGCCGGCGGCCGCCATCGTGCTGGCACTGGCCATCGCGTACTGGCTGCTGCACGAGACCGGCGCGCTGGCGATCCTCCTCGACGGCCACGCGCTGCGGCGATGACGGCGTCGCCCGATGTGCCCGGCATATACTTGAACGCATGAGGGCAGGCAAGAAAACCGACGATGCCGATCTCTTGGCGCGCATCGCGCGCGCAGCGCGCGGCAGCCAATCGGGGCCGCAAGCCGAGCTCGCCGAGCGCTTCGCCCGGCTCTACTACGGCGGCGCCGACCCGCAGGAGCTCGCCGCACGCGACCTGAATGACCTGGCCGGGGCTGCAGCCGCGCATCTCGAATTCGGCCGCCGCCACGCGGGCGGCGCGTCCAGGGTGCAGGTCTTCAACCCGAAACTCGAGGAGCAGGGCTGGCAAAGCACCCACACGGTGGTGCAGATCGTGGGCGACGACATGCCGTTCCTCGTCGATTCGGCCACCATGGAAATCAACCGCCAGGGCCTGACGCTGCACCTGGTGATCCACCCGGTGCTGCGCGTGCAGCGCGACGCCAGGGGAATATTGCAGGACCTCGCGCCGCCGGCGGGCGCCGGGGAGGGCACGCACGAGTCGTTCATCTACCTCGAGGTCGATCGGCAGACCGATGCGGCGCGCCTGAAGGAAATCGGCGCAGGCCTGCAGCGCGTGCTCGCGGACGTCGCCGCCGCGGTCGCGGACTGGAAGCCGATGCAGCAGCGCCTGCGCGAGCTGGTCGGGGAGGTCGGCGCGACGCGCTCCCCGCGCGACACCGAGGAAGCGCGCGAGGCGCAGGATTTCCTCGCCTGGCTGCTCGACAACCACATGACCCTGCTCGGCTACCGCGACTACGAACTGGTGACCGA
>JAABQT010000161.1 GCA_011391295.1 Betaproteobacteria bacterium | reverse complement strand
GACCGAGAACGGCGAGGACGTACTGCGCATCGTGCGCGGCTCGGGACTGGGCATCCTGCGCGAGCGCGAGGGCACCACCGTGTCCACGAGCTTCGCCACCCTGCCGCCCGAAACGCGTGCCCGGGCGCGCCTGCCCGAGATCCTCGTGCTGTCGAAGGCGAATACGCGCGCCACGGTGCACCGGCCGGGCTACCTGGATTACGTCGGCGTGAAGCGCTTCGACCACCAGGGGCAGGTGGTCGGCGAGCGGCGCTTTCTCGGGCTGTATACGCACAACGTGTACACCGCGAACCCCGACGAGATCCCGGTGGTGAGGCGCAAGGTCGCCCAGGTGCTGCAACGCGCCGGCTTCCGGCCCTCGAGCCACAACGGCAAGGCGCTCGATTCGATCCTCGAGGACTACCCGCGCGACGAGCTGCTGCAGATCGAGCCCGAGGAGCTCTACGCGCACGCCATTGCCATCCTGCAGCTCGGCGAGCGCCAGAGGACACGCCTGCTGGTGCGGCGCGACACCTACGGGCGCCACATCACCTGCCTGGTGTACGTGCCGCGCGACAAGTACAGCACCGAGCAGCGCCAGCGCTTCCAGCGCATTCTTGCCGAGGCCTACAACGGCACGGCGGCGGAATTCACCGTCAGCCTGTCCGAGTCGGCGCTGGCGCGCATTTTCATGGTGGTGCGCACGCGCCCCGGCAGCGTGCCCGAGGTCGACGTGCGCGAGCTCGAGGCGCGCATCGTCGAGGCGACACGGCGCTGGGAGGACGACCTGCACGTGCTGCTCGCGGAGCGGCTCGGCGAGGAGCGCGGCAACGGGCTCTACGCGCGCTACGGCCAGGCTTTTCCCGCGGGCTACCGCGAGGACCACCCGGTGCGCGGCGCGCTGCTCGACATCGAGATGATGGATGCGCTCGGCGCGCCGCCCGCGCTCGGCATGAACCTGTACCGGCCGCCCGCCGCCGAGCCGAACGTGCTGCGCTTCCGGCTGATCCGCACCGGTGCGCCGATCGCGCTCTCGGACGCGCTGCCGATCCTCGAGAATCTCGGCGTGCGCGTGCTCGACGACCGGCCGTACCACATCGAACCGGCCGACGGCGGCGCGGTGTGGATCGTCGATTTCGGGCTCGCGCTGCCGCGCGACGCGCAGGTATCGCTCGAACGCGTGCGGCCGCTGTTGCACGAGGCTTTCGAGGCGATGTGGTCCGGGCGCGTCGAGCCCGACAGCCTGAACCAGCTGGTGCTCGCCGCCGAGCTCTCGGCGCGCGAGATCGCCCTCCTGCGCGCCTATAGCCGGTACCTGCGCCAGGCCGGATTCACGTTCAGCCTTGCCTATGTGCAACAGACGCTGGTCGCCCACCCGGTGCTCGCGCGCGCTCTGGTGAAACTGTTCCACGCGCGATTCGAGCCGGGCCGCGCCGCGCCGGCGGACGAGGCGGCGCTGGTGCGCGAAATCGAGGCCGGGCTCGAGCAGGTGCCGAGCCTGGATGACGATCGCATCCTGCGGCGCTTTCTCGCCACCATTTGCGCCACCACGCGCACCAATGCCTTCCAGCCGGATGCCGAAGGCCGGCCCAAGGCCTGCCTGTCGCTCAAGTTCAATCCGCGCAAGGTGCCCGAGCTGCCCGAGCCGCGACCGATGTTCGAGATTTTCGTGTACTCGCCGCGCCTGGAGGGCGTGCACATGCGCGGCGGCCCGGTGGCGCGCGGGGGCCTGCGCTGGTCGGACCGGCGCGAGGATTTCCGCACCGAAGTACTTGGCCTGATGAAGGCGCAGATGGTGAAGAACGCGGTGATCGTGCCGGTGGGCTCCAAAGGCGGCTTCGTCCTCAAGCAGCCGCCGCCCGCGGGTGACCGCGAGGCGCTGATGCGCGAAGGCGTGGCGTGCTACAGGATCTTCCTGTGCGGGTTGCTGGACATCACCGACAACCTGGTCGAGGGCAAGCCCGTGCCGCCGCGCGACGTGGTGCGCCACGACGGCGACGACCCGTACCTGGTGGTGGCCGCCGACAAGGGCACCGCGACCTTCTCCGACATCGCCAACGGCGTGGCGCAGGATTACGGCTTCTGGCTGGGCGACGCCTTCGCCTCGGGCGGCTCGGTCGGCTACGACCACAAGAAGATGGGCATCACGGCACGCGGCGCCTGGGAATCCGTCAAGCGCCACTTCCGCGAGCTCGGGCGCGAACCGCAGTCTCAACCGTTCACGGTGGCAGGCATCGGCGACATGTCGGGCGATGTGTTCGGCAACGGCATGCTGCTCTCGCGCCAAATCAGGCTGGTGGCCGCGTTCGATCACCGGCACGTGTTCATCGATCCGGACCCGGACGCCCAAAAGAGCTTTGCCGAGCGCGAGCGGCTGTTCCGGCTGCCGCGTTCGTCCTGGGCCGACTACGACGCCAAGCTCATCTCCAGGGGCGGCGGCATCTGGCCGCGCGACGTGAAGTCGATCGCGCTTTCAGCCGAGGCCCGGCGCGTGCTGGGCGTGGAAGCGAAGTCGCTTGCGCCCAGCGACCTGGTGAGCGCGATCCTCAAGGCGCCGGTCGACCTGCTCTACAACGGCGGCATCGGCACCTACGTCAAATCGAGCCGCGAGAGCCATGCGCAGGTGGGCGACCGCGCCAACGACGCGC
>JAABQT010000160.1 GCA_011391295.1 Betaproteobacteria bacterium | reverse complement strand
GATGATCGCCAAGCTGATCGCCTGGGGCGAGGACCGGCCGGCGGCGCTGGCGCGGCTTGCGGCGGCGCTCGCCGAGGTGGAGATCGTCGGGGTCAGGACCAACGTCGCGTTCCTGGGTCGCGTGGTGCGCGGCAAGGCCTTCGCCTCGGGCGAGCTCGATACCGGACTGATCGAGCGCTGCCGGGAGGAGTTGTTTGCGGCGCCGCAACCTGCGACCCACGAGGCGCTGGCCGCCGCCGCGCTCGCCGAAATGCTCGCCGAGGCGGACGCGGCACGCAGCCGCGCGCTTGGTTCCACGGACCCGTACTCGCCCTGGGATACCGTGGATGGCTGGCGGCTGAACCAGGGCTCGCACCACCGCTTCTGGTTCGCCGAAGGCGGCCGCCGCCACGAGGTTACGCTCGAGTTCCGGGAGCAGGATTACATCGTGCACATCGATGGGAAAGTGTATGCGCTGGCCGGTGAAAGACTGGCCGACGGCGAGTTGCGCCTGCGGCTCGACGGCCACATGGTCCTGGCGCGGGCGGTGCGCGTGGCGCGGGACTGGCACGTGTTCACGGGCGCGACGAGCTTCGCGCTGGCGCTGGAGGAGGAGTTGCAGGTGCCCGAGGATGAAAGCGCGCCGGGCAGCCTCGCCGCGCCGATGCCGGGCAAGGTGATTGCCCTGCTGGTGCAGGTCGGAGCAAGAGTCGAGAAAGGCGCGCCGCTCCTGATTCTCGAAGCGATGAAGATGGAACACACCATCAGCGCCCCGGCGGACGGCGTGGTCAGCGAAATCCACTTTGCCGCCGGCGAACAGGTGCCCGAAGGCGCCGAGTTGCTGACCCTGGAGTAGCCATGGCCGCATTGCCGAAAAAGGTGCGCATCGTGGAAGTGGGCCCGCGCGACGGCCTGCAGAACGAGAAGGCGGAGGTGCCGACGAAAGTGAAGCTCGAGCTGATCGGGCGCCTCGCCGACGCGGGTCTGCGGGCGATCGAGGCCACGGCTTTCGTATCGCCGAAATGGATCCCGCAGATGGCCGACCACACCGAGGTGCTGGAGGGCATCAAGCGCAAACCCGGCGTGTCCTACCCGGTGCTCACGCCCAACCTGAAAGGCTTCCAGGCTGCGCTGGCCGCCGGGGCGGCCGAGGTCGCGATCTTCGGCGCCGCCTCCGAGGCGTTCTCGAAGAAGAACATCAATTGCTCGATCGCGGAGAGCCTGGAACGCTTCCGGCCGGTGGCCGAGGCTGCGCGTGCGGCCAAGGTGAAGCTGCGCGGCTACATCTCCTGCGTGCTGGGCTGTCCTTATGAAGGCGACGTACCAGCGCAGAAAGTCGCCGAAGTTGCACAGGCGCTCTACGACCTGGGCTGCTACGAGGTGTCGCTCGGCGACACCATCGGCACCGGCACTCCCGGCAGGACAAAAGGGATGATCGAGGCCTGCGCGCGGCGCGTGCCCATCGAGCACCTGGCCGGCCACTACCACGACACCTACGGCCAGGCGCTCGCCAACATTTACGCCTCGATGGAACTCGGCGTGGCGACCTTCGATTCCTCCGTCGCCGGCCTGGGGGGCTGCCCGTACGCCAAGGGCGCTTCCGGCAACGTGGCGACCGAGGACGTGGTCTACATGCTGGACGGACTGGGTATCGAAACCGGCGTCGACCTCGGCAAACTGGTCGACACCGGGCAATGGATCTGCGGCGTGATCGGCAAGGAGCCGCAGTCCAAGGCGGGCAAGGCCCTTGCCGCGAAGCGCTCGCATTGAATTCCCCCTGCAACAAAGTTTGCGTGATGGACGCCGCGCAACGCAGCTGTCTCGGTTGCCGGCGCACGCTGGAAGAAATCGCCAACTGGCCGTCCATGACGGACGAAGAGCAAAGCGCCGTACTTGCGCAGCTGGAGGAACGCCGCGCGGCTTCGCTGCAGGGGTAAGATTCGCGATGTCTTCACACTGCGGGAGATGGCAATGACTCTCCAAGAGGTACTGGCGGCCAAGGGCAACCGCGTGGTGACGGTCTCGGCCAAATCGAGCGTCGCCGACGCGATCCGCGCCATGCACGCCGAGAAAGTCGGCGCGGTGCTGGTGCCCGACGCTGAAGGATGCCCGGTCGGCATCTTCACCGAGCGCGACTTGGTGCGCATATACGCCGAGGGCGACCGCGACTTCGATCGGCTGGCGGTGGGCGAGCGCATGACGTGCAGCCTCGTCTTGGGCCGGCTGGCGACGACGGTCGATGAGGCACTCGGGATGATGACCGAGCGGCGCTCCCGCCATATTCCCGTGGTAGAAGACGGCAAGCTGCTCGGTGTGGTGTCGATCGGCGATCTGGTAAAAGCCAGGCTCGAGGAAACGGCACGCGAGGCGCAGGCGTTGCGGGCATACATCGCGTCCTGAGCCGGGACGGCGGCCAGTGCGAAACATCGGCTGGTACTTCGATTTCGTCTCGCCCTACTCCTATATCGCGTTCAAGCGGCTGCACGAGCTGCCGCGCGATGTGGAGGTGGAGCTCAAACCCGTGCTGTTCGCTGCGTTGCTCAACCACTTCGGGCAGAAGGGGCCGGCCGAGCTGTCGACGAAGCGCCGCTTCGCCTACCGCTGGTGCACCTGGTGGGCGCAGAGCCTCGGCATCCCGTTTCGCTTTCCCGCCTCACATCCGTTCAATCCCCTGCACCACCTGCGCCTGGCGATCGCGGCCGACGCGACGCCGCGGAACGTGGGGCGGATCTTCGATGCGCTCTGGACGACTGGCGCGGAACCGAGCGATCCCACGGCATTCGCCGCATTGGCGAAAGATCTTGGCGTGGACCAGACCCGGCTCGGGGCGCCCGAGGTGAAGGACGCGCTGCGCAGGAACACCGAGGACGCCATCGCGCGCGGCGTGTTCGGCGTGCCGACCTACGAGGTGGAGGGCGAACTGTTCTGGGGCGCCGACTCCATCGGCTTTCTGAACGCGTTCCTCGCCGATCCCGCCGTGCTGAACAACGAGGAAATGCGCCGCGCCGACGGCTTGCCCGTCGGCGCGGCACGCAAAGCCTAGCTCAGAACTCGACCTTTTCCCCGGGCTGCATCACGATCACCCGGGTACGCGAATTGCCGAGGGCCTTGATGTATTCCTCTGGCTTGCCGGCAAGTATCGGGAAGGTGCCGTAGTGCATCGGGACGACAAAGCGTGCCTTGAAGTAGCGGTTGGTGGCGAGCGCCGCGTCCTCCGGACCCATCGTGAAATGACCCCCGATCGGCAACAGCAACAGGTCGGGTTTGTAGAGCTCGCCGATGAGCGCCATGTCGCCGAAGATTCCGGTGTCGCCC
Organism: Betaproteobacteria bacterium; assembly: GCA_011391295.1. Classification (GTDB taxonomy): domain Bacteria; phylum Pseudomonadota; class Gammaproteobacteria; order Burkholderiales; family SG8-39; genus JAABQT01. Next base: position 1,221 of record JAABQT010000160.1, on the reverse strand, counting down.
GAGTGATAGATCCTGAAGCCGTTCTCGAGCTCGATGACGTAGCCGACCGGCTCGCCGCCCGGATGGGCCTCGTTCTTGCTGGTCGCCGGGTTTTTCCAGACCAGTTCGGAAGAATGCTCGGCGCGCGTCGCCGTGATCTTCACGCCCTGCGGGCCGAACGGCATGATGGTGCCGCCCTTGCCGAAGCGCGGTGCGAGCTTCGCCGGCAGGATGCCGAGCGTACCCACCGTGGTGCCCAGGCCGGCAGGCCCGTACATGGGCGCATCGTGCATCTTGGCCAGGTCCGGCGCGTCGGCGAAGTGATCGAAGTGCGCGTGCGTGACCAGGATCAGGTCGATCTTGCCGACCGAATGCAGCTCCTTGAACTGGGCCGGCGTCTTCGGGTTGGTCCGCATCCACGGATCGATCATGATCACCTTGCCGCCCGGCGTGGTGATACGGAACGCCGCCTGGCCGAGCCACAGCACCTCGGTCTTGCCCGACTGGGCAACTGCCGCCCCGGTGACCGTGGCCAGCAGTAGAGTAAACAATAACTTCTGCATCATCTCCTCCTTGGGTTGTACGCGGGCATATCGTCCATCACCTTGCCGTCATTCGGCAAGCGCCCCGACAAATCCAGAATGGTCGGGAATAGAGCACAGGCGCACCTGTTTACCTGACCAACCACAGGAGAACACCATGGGCACACGGCAAGTCGCGATTTTTATCCTTTTCTCCAGCCTGGTCGCGGGCGCGCATGCCCAGCAGGGCAGCATGTCGTTTTTCATCACCAGCGCCGGGCCGGGTAACGGCGCCGACCTCGGCGGCCTTGCCGGCGCCGACAAGCATTGCCAGGCGCTCGCCCGGGCGGCCGGATCGAAGAAGACCTGGCATGCCTACCTCAGCACCAGCGAAAGCGGCGGCGGGAAGGCCGTCAACGCGGGCGATCGCATCGGCAAAGGCCCCTGGCAGAACGCAAAGGGCGTCGTGATCGCGAAAGATCTGGGCGACTTGCATGCGAATCCGAACATCAACAAGCAGACCGCGCTCACCGAGAAGGGCGAGCCCGTGAACGGGCGCGGCGATTCGCCGAACATGCACGACATCCTCACCGGCACGCAAGCCGACGGCAAAGCGTTCCCGGCGGGGGACGACAAAACCTGCGGCAACTGGACCAGGAGCGGCGAGGGCTCCGCGGTGATCGGCCATCATGACCGCATGGGCCTGCGCGACGACGCCCCC
>JAABQT010000159.1 GCA_011391295.1 Betaproteobacteria bacterium | reverse complement strand
GGCGTGGCGCAAGCGCAGGACAAAAAGCCCACCGCGCAGCAACAGCGCATGACCCAGTGCAACATGGATGCCAAGGGCATGAAGGGCGATGAGCGCAAGAAATTCATGAGCGAATGCCTCAGCGCGAAGGGCGCCCAGAAACAGGACGGCAAGCGCACCGCGCAGCAGGAGAGGATGGCGGAGTGCAACAAGCAGGCGGGCGCCAAGGGAATGAAGGGCGATGAGCGCAAGAAGTTCATGAGCAACTGCCTGAAGGGATAGCGCTGCAATTGCAGCTCATCCTCGTCAGCGGGCTGTCGGGCGCGGGCAAGAGCATCGCGCTCGACGTGTTGGAGGACGGCGGCTACTACTGCGTCGACAACCTGCCGGCCACGCTGCTGATGGACGTGGTCGGCTTCCTCGCCGAAGCCGGCCACGAGCGCGTCGCGGTGAGCGTGGACGCGCGCAGCGCGGCGCTCGCCGCGCTGCCCGAGGGCGTGGCGCGCCTGAAGTCCGGCGGCGCGGACTGCCGCGTGCTGTTCCTCGAGGCCAATCCGCAAACACTGATGCGGCGTTTTTCCGAGACGCGCCGCCGCCACCCGCTCACCGTCGAGGGACTCACGCTGGCGGAAGCGATCGAGCGCGAGCGCGCTCTGCTCGGCGGCTTTGCCGAGCTCGGCCACCGCATCGACACCAGCGACCTGCAGCCCAAGGTGCTGCGCAACTGGATCCGCGACATGCTCGGCCTCGGCGGCGGCTCGTTGACGCTCTTGTTCGAGTCCTTCGCCTTCCGCGACGGCATCCCGCTCGACGCCGACTGGGTGATCGACGTGCGCATGCTGCCCAATCCCCACTACGACCCGGCACTGCGTCCGCTCACCGGACGCGACGCGGACGTGATCGGTTATCTCGACGGCCAGGAGCAGGTGCAGCGCCTGCGCGAGGACGTGCGCGCCTTCCTCGCGCGCTGGCTGCCCGAGGTGGTGAAGGAAAACCGCAGCTACCTGACCGTCGCCATCGGCTGTACCGGCGGGCGGCACCGCTCGGTGTACCTGGCGGAGAAGCTCGCTGCGGCCTTCGCCGGCGAGTGGCGCGTGCTGGTTCGCCACCGCGGCCTGGCCAAAGAGTGACCGAGACCGAAACCGCGGAACTCCCGCTTATCCCGTTGCAGACGGTGCTGTTCCCCGGCGGCCGGCTGCCGTTGCGCATCTTCGAGCAACGCTACATGGACATGGCAAAGGCGTGCCTGCGCGACGGCACATCCTTCGGCGTGTGCCTGATCCGCGAGGGGCGCGAGGTCGGCCAGCCGGCGCTGCCCGAGGCGGTGGGCTGCATTGCGCGCATCGTCGAATGGGACATGCCGCAGCTCGGGCTGCTGCAGGTCGTAGCGCGCGGCGAGCGGCGCTTCCGCATCCGCGGGCGCCGCGTGCAGGCCGACGGGCTGGCGCTCGCCGGCGCCGAACTGCTCGACTACGAGAGCGACGCGCCGCTCGACGCGCAGGCGGACCTGTGCGCGCGTGTGTTGCGCAGGATGGTCGATGCCGCGCCCGCGGGCCTGGTCGAGCTGCCGCCGCGCTACGACTCCAGCGTCTGGGTGAGCGCCCGCCTCGCCGAACTACTGCCGCTATCGCTCGCCAGCAAGCAGCGCTTGCTCGAAATGGCCGACGCGCGCGACCGGCTCGAGATCCTGCGCCGGTTGATCAGTTCAAGCGGCCAGTAGGCTCTTCAGCAGGGCGCGCACCGGGGCTGGCACTGCGGCGCCCGCGGCGTCGGCGACATCGACCCACATCCGGCCCGGCGCTTCCACGCGCGCCGTCGCTTCGCGGACCGCGCACAGCAGCGGCTGCGCCCGCAGGCGGAAATGCGTGAAGCCGTGCTCTACCGGCGGCAAGCGGCGCGGCTTCGCCGCGCCGGGAAGGCGGGATTCGGGAAACGTCCACAGGCCGCCCCATAGCCCGGCGCCGGGCCGGCGCTCGAGCAGCACCTGTCCCCGGCGCAGAAAGACGTACCAAGTCGCATGCCGCAGCGGCAGCGGCGCGCGCGCACGCCGCCCGGGCAGTTCGTGGATGCGGTTCTCGCGGCGTGCGACGCAATGCGCGGCTACCGGGCAGAGCTCACAGGCGGGACTCGCACGCGTGCAAACCGTCGCGCCCAGGTCCATGAGCGCCTGGGTATAGGTGCGCACGCCGCTCGAGGGCAGCAGGCGCTCTGCCAGTTCCCACTGGCGCTTCTCGCCTTCGACGCCGAAGCAGCGCGCGAAAACTCGCTTCGCATTGCCGTCCAGGATCGCGGCGCGCCGCCCGAATGCGAATACCGCAATCGCCGCAGCCGTGGAGCGGCCTACGCCGGGCAGCGCCGCAAGGCCCTCCTGCGATGTCGGGAATGCGCCGCGCGCCACGACGGCTCTGGCGGCGGCATGCAGATTGCGGCCGCGCGCGTAATAGCCGAGGCCGCTCCACACCTGCAACACCTCATCCTGCGATGCAGCAGCCAACGCACCGACGTCGGCGAAACGCCCGAGGAACCGCCCGTAATAAGGAATCACCGCCGCCACCTGGGTCTGCTGCAGCATCACCTCGGCGAGCCAGATGCGGTACGGATCGCGCGTGCCCTGCCAAGGCAGGCCGCGGCGCCCGTGGCGGCGCTGCCAGGCGGCGAGCCGGGAGGCGAAATCCTGCATGCGTCATTGTATGATTCCCCGTCCCCCATGCTCGCCTTCATCCTGCGCCGTCTCGGTCAAGCGGTCCTCGTCATGCTCGCCGTGGGACTGATCGCGTTCGCGCTGTTCCGTTTCGTCGGCGACCCGGTGCTGTTCATGCTCGGGCAGGATTCGACGCCGGAAGACCGCGAGCGCATCACCCGGCTGCTCGGCCTCGATCAGCCGTTCTACGTGCAGTACGCCAAATTTGTCGGCCGCGCGGTGCAGGGCGAGTTCGGTCTGTCGCTGCGCCAGGTGCAGCCGGTCTCGAAACTGTTCGTGGAGCGCCTGCCGGCGACCCTCGAGCTGTCGTTCGTCGCCGCGTCCCTGGCGCTGCTCGCCGGCGTATCGATGGGCGTATACACGGCGCTGCGACGAAATTCCTGGCTGACGCAGTTCCTGCTCGCGGTGTCGTTGGTCGGCGTTTCGCTGCCTACCTTCCTCATCGGTATTCTGCTGATCCTGGTGTTTGCGGTGCTGCTCGGCTGGCTGCCCTCCTTCGGGCGCGGGGACACGGTGGCCATCGGCTGGTGGAGCACCGGCTTTCTCACCTGGAGCGGCATCAAGGCGCTGATCCTGCCCTCGATCACGCTGGGCCTGTTCCAGATGACCCTGATCCAGCGCCTGGTCCGTTCGGAAATGCTGGAAGTGCTGCGCACCGACTACATCAGGTTCGCGCGCGCACGCGGCCTCACCGACCGCGCGGTGCACTTCGGCCACGCACTGAAGAACACGCTGGTGCCCGTGATCACCATCACCGGGCTGCAGCTGGGTGCCATCATCGCGTTCGCCATCATTACCGAGACGGTATTCCAATGGCCTGGCATGGGATTGCTGTTCATCCAGGCGGTCGGCGTCGCCGACGTGCCCGTGATGGCCGCCTACCTGTGCCTGATCGCGCTATTCTTCGTTGTCATCAACCTCGTCGTGGACCTGCTCTACTACGCGGTCGATCCGCGCCTGCGCATCGACCGGACGGCCGCGGCGCACTGAGGAAACCATGAAAAACGACCCCCTCGAAATGCTGCGGCTGTACCACGCGGAGCTGGTGCATATCCGCCGCGATATCCATGCCAATCCTGAGCTCGGCTTCGAGGAAACGCGCACCTCCCAATTGGTCGCCGACAAGCTCGGCGAATGGGGCATCGAGGTGCACCGCGGCCTGGCCAGGACCGGCGTGGTCGGCGTGATCAAGGGCAAGAAGAACTCCAGCGGGCGCGCCATCGGCCTGCGCGCCGACATGGACTGCCTGCCGATGCACGAGACAAGTGAAGTGGCGCACAAGTCGAAGGTCGCCGGGCGCATGCACGCCTGCGGCCATGACGGGCACACCACCATGCTGCTCGGCGCGGCACGCTACCTCGCGCAGACGCGCAACTTCGACGGCAACGTGAACCTCATCTTCCAGCCGGCCGAGGAAGGCGGGGGCGGCGGGCGCGTGATGGTGGAGGAAGGCCTGTTCAAGCGTTTTCCCATGGACGCGGTGTACGCGCTGCACAACTGGCCCGGGCTGCCGGTGGGCAAGATGGCGGTGCGCCCGGGTCCCATGATGGCGGCCACCGACGAGATCAAGATCAAGGTGCGCGGCCGGGGTGGCCACGCCGCGCTGCCGCACCTGGCGGCCGACCCGGTGGTGGCGGCCGCGCACATCATCACCGCGCTGCAGACCGTCGCCAGCCGCAACGCCAACCCGGTCGACGCCCTGGTCGTCTCCGTCTGCTCCATGCAGACCAGCCAAGTCGGGGCCTTCAACGTCATTCCGGGGCACGTGGAGCTGATCGGCACGGTGCGCAGCTTCAGCCCGGAGATGCGCGAGCTGGCCGAAAAGCGCATCAAGGAAATCGCGGTTTCGGTGG
>JAABQT010000158.1 GCA_011391295.1 Betaproteobacteria bacterium | reverse complement strand
CCTGCTTCCACACCTTGAGGATCGCCGCCAGGTAGGGATTCGGGGGCGCGAGATTGACCAGCACCGCCGCGGCCATGAGCAGCACTGCGGCGAGCGCGAGGCGCACCACGCGCGGCAGCGACACCGCCAGCAGCGCCAGCGCGAGTCCCAGCGCCAGGCCCTGCAGCGCGCCGGGCGTAAGCCAGGCGAAGTTGCCCTGCGCCCGCAGGATGATGGCGAAGGCGAGCGTTTTCACCGCCAGCGCGGCGAGCACCAGGACCAGGATCATGGGGCGCACCGGCGCGCGCGGCGCGGCGATGGCGGAGGCGAGCAGCGCCACGGCAGCGAGATTGGCGGCCGCGGTCACGGCCTCGATGGCGACGAACAGCTCCGGCGCGCGCGCCGGCCCCGCGGGCCCGGAGAGCAGGTCCCTCAGGTCCCCGCCGCCGAACAGCAGCATCGCCGGATTGAGCTGCATGAACAGCCACAGCCCGAGCAGCGCCAGCCCGACATCGGCGTGCGCCCCGGGCAGGAAGGCCCGCGCCCGCCAGTTGCCCAGAGGCCCGGGCTCGAGCACCCAGCGCCTTGCCGCGAGCCCCAGCAGCGCGCCCGCCAGCGCGCCTGCGGCGTTGCACAGCACGTCGACATTGGAAGGCACGCGCACCGGCAGGTAGGTCTGCATCGCTTCCATCGCCACCGACACCAGGGCGCCGCCCGCGGCGGCGGCCAGCACCGCCGGCCCGCCGCGCATGCCCGGATACAGCGCGAGGACCGCAAGCAGCCCGAGCACCGCATAGCCCAGCACGTCGGCGGCGACATCAAATGCCAGCACGTAGCGCGGCCAGGGGGCGCCGAGGAATTCGAACGGCGACAGGCCGTGATCGCGCCACCCCGACAGTGGGTAGAGCGACGCGTAGGCGATCAGGACGAGGTAGACGAGGAGCAGCAGGCGCGCGAGCGGGGAAGCGCGCACGCGCTAGCTGTGGCGCGCGCGCACGGGCGAGAGCGGCGCGTAGCTGCCCGCCACCATACCGAACAGCGACGCCGCGAGGCCCACGAGCTGCGGCGGCACGGTGGCCTCCGGGGCGACGAATTCGGCGGTGATCCAGGCACCCAGGCCCAGCACCACCGACAGCACCGCCCCGGGCACGCTGGCGCGCTTCCAGTAAATGCCCGCGGCGAGCGGCACGATGCACGATACGAGGGTCACCTTGTAGGCATTCTGCACCATCTCGTACATGGTGCTCTTCGAGTTGAGCGCGAACAGCAGCGCGCCCAGCGTGAAGGTCACCAGCACCACGCGCAGCAGCAGCATGAACTGGCGGTCGCTCATGTTGCGCACGAACGGCCGCACGATGTTCTCGGTGGCGAGCGCGGTGGGCGCGATGAGCGCGCCCGAGGCCGTGGACAGGATGGCCGAGAGCAGCGCGCCGAAGAACAGCACCTGCGCCCACAGCGGCGTGCGCTCGAGGATCAGCTCGGGCAGGATCTTCTGGATCTCGCGCCCGTCCTCGGCCGCGAACAGCTGGCCCATCGTCGGGTCGATCACCAGCGCCGAATAGGCGATGAAGATCGGCACGAAGGCGAAGCAGAAATAGATCGCCGCGCCGGCGAGCGTGCCACGCACCGCGGTCTTCTCATCCCTGGCGGAGGTCACGCGCTGGAAGATGTCCTGCTGCGGGATCGAGCCGATGGCCAGCGTCATCCAGGCCGCCGCGAACCACAACCATTCCCGCGTGCCGCCCTTGGGCCAGAACTCGAACTTGCCGGCCTCGGCCGCCGCGAGCACCACCTTGCCCGCACCGCCCGCCATGTCGCTCACCAGCCAGGCGATGGCGCACAAACCGACCAGGATCACCACCGACTGGAACATGTCGGTCATCGCCACCGACCACATCCCGCCCCAGATGGTGTAGCCCAGCACCAGGGCCGCGCCGATGACGATGCCGGTGGACAGGTCGATGGCGCCGCCCGAGAGCATCGAGAGCACCAGTCCGAGCGCGGTGAGCTGCGCCGAAGTCCAGCCGAGGTAGGACGCGGTGATGGCGACGCTGGTCACCACTTCGACGGGCTTGTTGTAGCGCTTGCGGTAGAAGTCGCCGATGGTGAGCAGATCCATGCGGTAAAACGCGCGCGCAAAGAACAGGGCCACGAACACCAGGCAGAAGGTCGCGCCAAACGGATCGGCGATCACCCCGCCCATGCCGTCCCTGGCGAAGGTCGCCGACACCGACAGTACGGTCTCCGCGCCGAACCAGGTGGCGAACACCGTGGCCGTGGTCATGTACAGGGGCAGGCTGCGCCCGGCCACCAGGTAGTCCCTGGAATTGTGCACGCGGGTCGCCGCCCACAGGCCGATGCCCACGGTCACCGCGAGATACAGCAGAACGAACGCGATCAGCATTACGCCGCGATGATAATCAGGATCGCACCCGCCGCAACCACGGCGATCAGCATCGCGAGCAGCCGGTTCCTGCGCTCGCCCTGCTCTGCCAGGCGCTCGATCGCCTGCTGCAGCGCGCCGGCGCGGTCCTCGGCCAGCAGCCGGTGCAGCAAGCGCGGCAGTTGCGGCAGCGTTGCCGCCCAGGTGGGCGCCTCCTGGCGCAGGCTGCGCGCCAGGGCGCGCCAGCCCAGCTGCTCACCCATCCAGCGCTCGAGGAACGGCTTGGCCGTCTGCCACAGGTCCAGGTCGGGATCGAGTTCACGCCCCAGCCCCTCGATGTTGAGCAGCGTCTTTTGCAGCAGCACGAGCTGAGGCTGGATCTCCACGCCGAAGCGCCGCGAAGTCTGGAACAGGCGCAACAGCAGCTTGCCGAAGGAAATCTCCTTCAACGGCCGCGCAAAGACCGGCTCGCACACCGCGCGGATCGCGGACTCGAATTCGTCCACGCGCGTCGCCGCGGGCACCCAGCCGGCGTCCAGGTGGGCCTGCGCCACGCGGCGGTAGTCGCGGTTGAAAAAGGCGAGGAAGTTCTGCGCCAGGTAATTCTTGTCGCTCTCGGTGAGCGTGCCCATGATGCCGAAGTCGAGCGCGACGTATTTGCCATCGTCAGCGACAAAAATGTTTCCCGGGTGCATGTCGGCGTGGAAGAAGCCGTCGCGAAACACCTGGGTGAAGAAGATCTCCACGCCGGTGCGCGCCAGCTTCGGGATGTCCACGCCCTTCGCGCGCAGCGGCTCGACCTGCGACACCGGGGTGCCGTGCATGCGCTCCATCACCATCACGCGCTGCGCGCACCAGTCCCAGTGCACTTGCGGTACGGCGAGCAGCGGCGAATCCTCGAAATTGCGTCGCAGCTGGCTCGCGTTGGCCGCCTCGCGCAGCAGGTCCAACTCGTCCTCCAGATGGCGCGCGAACTCGGCCACCACCGCGCGCGGCTTCAGGCGCCGCCCGTCGGCCCACAGCCGCTCCATCAGCGCGGCCGCGGTCTGCAGTAGCGCCACGTCTTTCGCGATCGCCGCCTCGATGCCGGGGCGCAGTACCTTGACCGCCACCTCGCGGCCGTCCTTGAGGCGCGCAAGGTGCACCTGCGCCACCGAGGCGCTCGCCACCGGCTCGCGGCTGAATTCTGCGAACACCTCTTCAATGCTGCAGCCGATGCCTTTTTCGATCTCGGCTGCGGCCAGGCCAGCGTCGAAAGGCGGCACCCGGTCCTGCAGCTTCGCCAACTCGTCCGCGATGTCCAGCGGCAGGAGGTCGCGCCGCGTGGACAACACCTGCCCGAACTTGACGAAGATCGGACCCAGCGCCTCCAGCGCCTCGCGCAGCCGCACCGCCCGGGTGCCGTCCTCGCGCGTCGCGTAACGCGGCAGGAAGCGGTACAAGCGGAAGCGCAGCGCGACGGCGAGGATGCGCAGCAGGCGGCTCATGGCAGGTGCTCGATGCGTTTTTCCAGGCGCTCGAGCGCATCGCGCAGGCGCGACACCTCTGCGGCGAAGGCGGCGAAGTGCGCGCGCGGCGCGAGCAGGCGCCCTTCCTCCACCGCGTACTCCATGAAGCCCGCGGCAAGGCGGCGCGCGGCGTCCGCCTGCCAGGCGGCGAAATCGCGCGCCGCCCCGGCCAGGGTGTGCGCTGCCGCGTCGCCGAACAACCTGGACAGGTCCTCCTCGAAATCCCAGCGCAGGTGGCGCGCGAGGTGCATCACCTCCTGGGCGAGGCGCGCATTGCCCTCGATGCCCACCGTGCGCATGAAATGGTCTTCGCCCCGCGCCAGCGCGGGCAGCGATTCCGGCCGCAGCGTCACGACGAGGCTCGTTGCTTCGCTGCAAGGCGCGACGCGGCCGCCAGCGACAATCGCGACGCGCAGCGCGGGCAGCGGCGGCGCGCGCAATTCCACGGTCTCGCCGGCGAAAGGCGCGAGGCGCTCGCGCGCCCAGGGCTCGGCCTCCAGCAGCCGGTTCAAGGCCAGGACCAGCGGGGTTTCCAGGGTCACCATGCAAACAAAAAGGGCCACCTCACGGCGGCCCTGTCAAAGTATAGCCCGCCTCTCAGTGCATCTGCTGGATGCCGGCGAGCTGCCAGCCGCTCGAGCCGTCCACCGGCTTGACGAGGTTCCACACCTCTTCTAAGCCGGCCGGCTC
>JAABQT010000157.1 GCA_011391295.1 Betaproteobacteria bacterium | reverse complement strand
TTCGGGCACGTGCATGCCTTCGGTGAACAGCTTGAAATGGTGGATCAGCTGCTCCATGTCGCTTTTCATCGCTGCGCGCGAGGGCGGCGCCACCTTGTGGTTGTCGGTGATCACCGGGCCCGGATTCGCGCGCAACCAGTCCACGCACTGCTTGACGATGCGGTTGGACTGGCGCATCTCCTCGATGCGCACCAGGTAACGGTCGTAGGTATCGCCGCTCGTGCCCACCGGGACGTCGAAGTCGAGCCGGTCGTAGACCTCGTAGGGCTGCTTCTTGCGCAGGTCCCACTCGACGCCCGAGCCGCGCAGCATCACCCCCGTAAAGCCGAGCGCCAGCGCGCGCTCGGGCGAGACCACGCCGATGCCCACCGTGCGCTGCTTCCAGATGCGGTTCTCGGTGAGCAGCGTCTCGTAGTCGTCGACGCACTTCGGGAAACGCGCGCTGAAGTCCTCGATGAAGTCGAGCAACGTGCCCTGGCGGTTGGCATTCATTTCCTCGAGCGCGCCGGCGCTGCGCGTGTGCTGCGCCCTGTAGTGCGGCATGGAATCCGGCAGGTCGCGGTACACGCCGCCCGGGCGGTAGTAAGCCGCGTGCATGCGCGCCCCGGACACCGCCTCGTAGCAGTCGAACAGGTCCTCGCGCTCGCGGAAACAGTACAGGAACACCGTCATCGCCCCGAGATCGAGGGCCTGGGTGCCGAGGAACAGCAGGTGGTTGAGGATGCGCGTGATCTCGTCGAACATGACGCGGATGTATTGCGCACGCAGCGGCACCCCGATGCCCAGCAGCTTCTCGATCGCCAGCACGTAGGCGTGCTCGTTGCACATCATGGACACGTAGTCCAGCCGATCCATGTAGGGCAGCGTCTGCAGGTAGGTGCGGGTCTCCGCCAGCTTCTCGGTGGCCCGGTGCAGCAGGCCGATGTGCGGATCGGCGCGCTGGATCACCTCGCCGTCGAGCTCGAGCACCAGCCGCAGCACGCCGTGCGCCGCCGGATGCTGCGGCCCGAAATTGAGGGTGTAGTTGCGGATCTCCGGCATCGGTCTAACCGCGGCCCTCGCCGTAGTGCTCCGCGCGCACGATGCGCGGCGTGACCTCGCGCGGCTCGATACTGACCGGTTGATACACCACGCGCTTGCGCTCGGGGTCGTAGCGCATCTCGACATGCCCCGAGATCGGGAAATCCTTGCGGAACGGGTGACCGATGAAGCCATAGTCGGTGAGGATGCGGCGCAGGTCGGGGTGACCGTCGAACACCACGCCGAACAGATCGAAGGCCTCGCGCTCGTACCAGTTCACGCTCGGCCAGATTTCAACCAGTGACGGCAGCATCGGCAGCTCGTCGTCGGCGCACATGCAGCGCACGCGCAGCCGCCAGTTGCGGGTGAGGGACAGCAGGTGCGCGACCACGGCAAAACGCCCGCCCGGCCGCGCGCCCTCGCCGTAGGTGGAATAGTCCACGCCGCACAGGTCGACCAGCTGCTCGAAGCGCAAGTCGGCACCATCGCGCAGCTTCAGGCAGGTCGCCAGGTAGTCGGCCGCCGGCACCTCGAGCGTCAACTCGCCCAGGCGCTCCTGCGGCGCAAGACCCGCCCGCTGCAACAGGTCCGACAGCTCTTGCAGCTTGGGCGTCATCGCGCGATGGTGTTGGTTCTCTTGATCTTGTTCTGCAGCTGCAGAATGCCGTACAGCAGCGCCTCCGCGGTCGGCGGGCAGCCCGGCACGTAGATGTCCACCGGAACGATGCGATCGGCGCCGCGCACCACCGAATACGAATAATGGTAGTAGCCGCCGCCGTTGGCGCAGGAACCCATCGAAATCACCCAGCGCGGCTCGGCCATCTGGTCGTAGACCTTGCGCAGCGCCGGCGCCATCTTGTTGCACAGCGTCCCGGCGATGATCATCACGTCGGATTGCCGCGGGCTGGGCCGGAACACGATGCCGAAGCGATCGAGGTCGTAACGCGCCGCCCCTACGTGCATCATTTCGATGGCGCAGCATGCCAGCCCGAAGGTCATCGGCCACATCGAGCCGGTGCGCGTCCAGTTGATCAGCTTGTCGGCCGTGGTGGTGACGAACCCCTGCTGCAGGACGCCTTCAATGCCCATGGATCACTCCCATTCCAGCGCGCCTTTGTTCCACTCGTAGGCGAAGCCGACCACCAGAATGCCGAGGAACACCATCATGGCCAGGAATCCCGGCAGGCCGATGTCGTTGAGCGCCACCGCCCAGGGAAACAGGAAGGCGATCTCCAGGTCGAACAGGATGAACAGGATCGCCACCAGGTAGTAGCGCACGTCGAACTTCATGCGCGCGTCCTCGAAGGCCTCGAAGCCGCATTCGTAAGGCGACAGTTTCTCCGCATCCGGGCGACTTGGGCCGAGCAGCTTGCCGAGCGCCATGGGCGCCACGCCGACCACCAGGCCGACGAGGATGAACAGCAGGATGGGATAGTACTCAGCCAGCATAATTGGTGCCCACGAGCAGACTCGAACTGCTACGGCTGATTAGGCCACTAGCCCCTCAAGCTAGCGTGTCTACCAATTTCACCACGTGGGCGTCGCATGGAGCGAATTATCCCCTAAAAATCATTGCGGCACGTCGCGCGCGCGCGAACCTGCGGGCTCCCCTGCCGCTGGCTTCGGGATCTCGGTCGCCGGCTTGACCGGCTGCACCTTTTTCGCCGCGTCCATCACTGTGCCGCCTTCGGCCCTGGGCTTGCTGCCGCCCAGATACGCCAGCCCAAGACTGCTGATGAAAAAGATCGTCGCCAGCGCCGCGGTGGCGCGCGACAGGAAGTTCGCCGAGCCAGTGGCGCCGAACAGGCTGCCCGAGGAACCGCCGCCGAAGCCCGAGCCCATGTCCGCGCCCTTGCCGTGCTGGAGCAGCACGAGGCCGATGATGCTGAGCGCCACCAGCACGTGCGCCACGACGATTACGCCAGTCCATTGCTGCCAGTCCATAGTCTCATCCCTTGCGTTGCGCCATCGAGCAGATGGCGATGAAATTCTTGGCGATCAGCGACGCCCCGCCGATCAGCCCCCCGTCCACGTCCGGCATGGAGAATATCGCCGCCGCATTCTCCGGCTTGACGCTGCCGCCGTACAGCACGCGCGTCGCCGCGGACAGACGCTGCCTCAGGAATGCGTGCACTGCCTGCGCCTGCTCCGGCGTTGCGGTGCGCCCCGTACCGATCGCCCACACCGGCTCGTAGGCCACCACCGCGTCGCCGATCCGGACCTTGTCCAGCACCGCGCCCAACTGCCTTGCCACCACTTCCTCGGTGCGTCCCGCGTCGCGTTCTTCCAGCGTCTCGCCGAGGCACAGGATCGGCGTGATGCCTGCCGCGCACGCCGCCACGAATTTAGCCGCCACCTGGGCGTCGGTTTCGCCGAACATGTGCCGGCGTTCCGAATGACCCACCAGCACGTAGCGGCAGCCGAACTCCGCCAGCATGGCGCCCGACACTTCGCCGGTGTAGGCGCCGGAGGCGTGCTCGCTCAGGTTTTGAGCCGCCAGTACAACCGGGGTTCCCCGCAATCGTTCCTGCCCCTGCGCCAGGTAGGGCGCAGGCATGCAGACGGCGCATTCCACGCCTTTGACACCGGCGACGATCGCATCGAGCAGCGCCTGATTGGCTGACCGGCTGCCGTTCATCTTCCAGTTGCCGGCGACGAGCCGAGCGCGCATCTCGTGACCGTCCGCTGAAAGGGGGGAATTCTACCCGGTTTGCCCTGCGGCGCCGCGGGTTGCGCCCGCAAAGTCAACGCTTGACGAACGATTTCAGCAGCGCCTCGCGCTCGGACTGCTGCTTCGCGCGCAACGCGCGCAGATCCCTCGCGAAGCGGTCCTCCATCGCGCGCAATTCCTGGATGTGCCTGTCCTCGAGCTTGCGCAGCAAGAGCCTGTCCGGGTCGCGCAGATTCACCTGCGGCTCGAGCCGGTAAGGCACCTGCTCGAACGAGCCGACGTCGGAGATGCCGTCGATCGGCGCCGTCGAAGGCTGCTGCGCGTGGGCTGCCGCGGCGGCAAAGCCGACGAGCGCGGCCGCCGCCAGGCCGGCGATGCGGGCTTGTGTTCTCATGGCATCCTCCTCAGTGCGGCGCCGGAGCGCGGGACTCGCCGAGCCGCAGGAGCCAGTCGCCGGCCCCGTACAGGAACAGGAACAGCCCGGCGCCCAGCGGCACCAGCATCCATTCCGTGAACGACGGCCAGTAGTCCGTGTAGCCCGCCCAGTAGCCCTTGAACAGCGGCACCTCCTGCCCGACGATCAGCAGCTCCAGCCGCGCGGAGAAGATGCCGATCATGAACAGCACGGCGGCGAGGAACTGCAGGCCCGGGACCGCGCGCCACGTGCCGCGCGCCATGAGCAGGAGCGGCAGCACGAAGCCGATCCAGATCTCCACGTGGAACAACGGGTGGCCGATGGCGCGCCAGTGCGCTTCCATGCCCTCGTAGTTGCTCCACAGGCCGGTCAGGATCTGGCCGAAGCGCATCGCCACCACCGCGAGCAGCGTCACCCAGAACAGGCGCGGCATCACCGCGTCGTACAGGAAGCTCTCGTTCTCCGTCAGACCCGGGCCGCGCACCGTCAAGCTGCCGATGAACAGCAGGATCGCCGCCGCGGTGGCGAACCCGGTGAG
>JAABQT010000156.1 GCA_011391295.1 Betaproteobacteria bacterium | reverse complement strand
ACCGAGAGGAAATGGTGCTTCTGGCCCGCCGCGAGGATCGCGTCGACGGCGATCCGCACGTTGCCGTCGGTGCCGTTCTTGAACCCCACCGGCGCCGACAGGCCCGAAGCGAGTTCGCGGTGCACCTGAGACTCGGTGGTGCGCGCGCCGATCGCGCCCCAGGACACCAGGTCGCCCAGGTACTGGGGCGAGATGACGTCGAGGAACTCGCAGCCCGCGGGCACGCCGGCCTGGTTGATGCGCACCAGCAGGTCCCGGGCGATCCTCAGCCCTTCATTGATGCGGAAGCTTCCGTTCAGGTAGGGGTCGTTGATCAACCCCTTCCAGCCCACGGTGGTGCGCGGCTTCTCGAAATAAACGCGCATCAGCACCTCGAGCTCACCTTCGTGCAGGCGGCGCTCGGCGGCAAGTCGCCCGGCGTATTCGAGTGCCGCCTTCGGGTCGTGGATCGAGCACGGGCCGATCACCACCAGCAGCCGGTCGGACTTGCCGTGCAGGATCTCGCGCACCCGGTGTCGCGTCTCGCTGATCAGCGCCTCGACCGGCGTGCCCTGGATCGGGAAGAAGCGGATCAGGCTCTCGGGCGGCGGCAGCGGGACGATGTTCTCGATGCGCTCGTCGTCGGTGAGCGAGGTCTTGTCGGCGGGCACGATGCCGAGGAAGGAGTCTGTGGGTGCGGTCATGGTGGTGGCCTTGGGTAAAAAAAAACCGCCAGGCATCTCTGCTCTGGCGGTTTCTCGGGTTCGCGGGTTGCGCGGCTAGCCGATCTCCTCCGCCAGAGGGCGCGGAAAGAAGAAGTAAAAGCCGGTGAACCAGCGGGACATGGTCGGGGATTGAAGCATGGGTGACGAAAATTGTCTACTTGGCGGGCCAGAGGACCATTTGCGCCATCGTCAGGATTTGCAAGCCGAGCAGCCCCGGTAGGTACCCGCGGCTGCGGCCGTTGAAAACCTCGGGCGTCAGTTCGGGTCTGAAAGAAGACATGGCGGAAATCTAGCACTCGCGCGAGCGGACTGCCAAAACGCTGGCGCGAGACTTGCTACGCTTGACCACGTCTGCTAGCGTCTTCGCTCGGATAGCGGTACCGGCGACAAGAACAGCAGCAAGGAGGCACGAATGTCGGCAAGCATGGCTATTCCGATCGCGGGCTTCAGGGACGTCTACGACGTACCCGCAGTGGAGAAAGCGCTGCACGCGCTCGCGCCCAGCGCCAACGAGGCGCTGCGCGCGCTCTACGACAAGATGCTGCGCGTCGGCGGGCAGCGCTTCACCGTCAAGCCTTCGGCCATGCCGCCGATGGACGAGCTGTTCGAGGACCTGCCCAATTTCGCCCGCGTACTCGAAGACATCCGCAAGCAGCTCGCGCTGTGCATGGACTCCGAGGACGCCGTCGAACTGCCGCCGATGCTGCTGCTCGGCGCGCCGGGCATCGGCAAGACGCATTTTGCGCGGCGCATCGCGCAGCTGCTCGGCACCGGCTTCGGCTTCGTGCCGATGAGCTCGCTCACCGCCGGCTGGATCCTCGGCGGCGCCTCCTCGCAGTGGAAGAACGCCAAGCCCGGCAAGGTGTTCGAGACGTTCCTGAACGGCGACTACGCCAACCCCGTGATGGTGGTGGACGAGCTCGACAAGACGAGCGCCGACGGGCAGTACGACCCGCTCGGCGCGCTCTATGGGCTGCTCGAGGTCGATACCGCCATGCGCTTCGTCGATGAATTCGCGGAAATCCCGATCGACGCCTCGGGCGCCGTGTGGTTCGCCACCGCCAACGACGCCTCGCGCATTCCGGACCCGATCCTCAATCGGATGCACGTCTACGAGATCGAGCCGCCGGACGCGGAGGGCGCGGCGCGCATCGCGCTCGCCATCTACCGCGAGATCCGTTCTGCGCACGATTGGGGCAAGCGCTTTCCGGAGGCGCCCGCGGCGGCGGTCGTCGAGCGGCTCGCCGCGCTCTCGCCGCGCGAAATGCGCCGCGCCGTGCTCGCCGCCTTCGGCAACGCCAAGATCGACGGCCGCGCCGAGCTCAGGCCCGAGGACGTTCCGGACGCGCGCGGCGCGAAGCGCCGCATCGGCTTCTAGCTAAACGCGCTCGCCAACCCAGGCCTTCACCGACTGCAGGGCCGCCGGCAGCTTCGCAGGCTCGGTGCCGCCGGCCTGCGCCATGTCGGGGCGGCCGCCGCCCTTGCCGCCCACCTGCTGGGCGACGAAATTGACGAGCTCCCCCGCCTTCACCTTCCCGGTGAGGTCCGCCGTGACGCCCGCGATGAGCGACACCTTGCCATCCGCCACCGCGCCGAGCACGATTGCTGCGCTCTTCAGCTCGCCCTTCAGGCGATCCACCGCCTCGCGCAGCGTCTTCGCGTCCGCGCCGTCCAGCGTCGCCGCCACCACCTTCATGCCCTTCACGTCCACGGCCTGGCCCGCGAGGTCCGTGCCCTGCCCCGAGGCGAGCCTCGATTTCAGCTTCGACAGCTCGCGCTCCAGCGACCTCACGTTGTCCAGCACCTGCGCGATCTTCGCCTCGACATCGTCCACCGGCGCCTTGAGCGCGGCGGCTGCCTGGCGCAGCCTGGCTTCCTGCGCCTGCACCCAGCTGAGCGCGCCTTCGCCGGTCTTTGCCTCGACGCGGCGCACGCCGGCCGCGACCGCCGACTGCTCGACGATCTTGAACAGGCCGATGTCGCCGGTGCGCGCGACGTGCGTGCCGCCGCAGAATTCACGCGAGCTGCCGATGTCGAGCACGCGCACCTCGTCGCCGTATTTTTCGCCGAACAGCATCACCGCGCCCGAGCGCCTGGCGTCCTCGATCGGCATGATCTGCGCCTCGGTCGGCGTGTTCTTCAGGATCTCGGCGTTGACCTGCGCCTCGATGCGGCGGATCTCCGCCTCGCTCATCGACTTGTCGTGGGCGAAGTCGAAGCGCGTCTTGTCCTCGTCGACCAGCGAGCCTTTCTGCTGCACGTGCGGCCCGAGCACCTCGCGCAGCGCCTTGTGCATCAGGTGCGTCGCCGAGTGGTTGCGCATGGTGCGCGCGCGCAAGCCCGCTTCGACGCGCGCTTCCACCACGTCGCCCGACTTCAGCGTGCCGGTCTTGAGCACCCCCTGGTGCCCGAACACCTCGGCCTGGATCTTCTGCGTGTCGCCGACCTCGAAGGTGCCGGTGGCCGCCACCAGCGCGCCGCGATCGCCCACCTGGCCGCCGGACTCGGCATAGAACGCGGTCTGGTCGAGCACCACGGTGCCCTCCTCGCCGCTATTCAGAGCGCCGACCTGCGCGCCTTCGCGGTAAAGCGCCACCACCTTAGCCTGCAAGGCGAGCGTGTCGTAGCCGCGGAATTCGGTCTTGCCGCCGGCGTACTCGAGTCCCGCGGCGGCCGAGAACTTGCTCGCCGCGCGCGCGCGCTCGCGCTGCGCCTGCATGGCGGCTTCGAACCCCGCCATGTCGAGCATCACGCCGCGCTCGCGGCAGATGTCGGCGGTGAGGTCCACCGGGAAGCCGAAGGTGTCGTAGAGGCGGAACGCGGTCTCGCCATCCAGCAGCTTGTGCTCGCCCGAGGCGAGCGCCGACTCGAGCACGCCCATGCCGTTTTCCAGCGTCTCGGCGAAGCGCTCCTCTTCCTGCTTCAGCACGGCCGTGACGCGCGCCTTGTCCTTGTGCAGCTCGGGGTACGCCTCGCCCATCGCCATGTCGAGATCGCCGACCAGGCGATGAAAGAACGGCTGCTTCTGGCCGAGCTTGTAACCGTGGCGAATCGCGCGCCTGACGATGCGGCGCAGGACGTAGCCGCGGCCTTCATTGCCGGGAATGACGCCGTCGACGATCAGGAAGGCGCAGGCGCGGATGTGGTCGGCGATGACGTTGAGCGACGGGCTCTTCAGCGGTTTCTGGCCCGTTTCCCGCGCCGCGGCCTTGATCAGGTCCTGGAACAGGTCGATGTCGTAGTTGGAGTGCTTGCCCTGCAGCACCGCGGCAATGCGCTCCAGGCCCATGCCCGTATCCACCGAGGGCTTGGGCAGCGGATGCATCACGCCCTGCTCGTCGCGGTTGAACTGCATGAAGACCAGGTTCCAGATCTCGATATAGCGGTCGCCGTCCGCCTCCGGCGAACCCGGCGGGCCGCCGGCGATCCCGGGGCCGTGGTCATAGAAGATCTCGCTGCACGGGCCGCAGGGGCCGGTGTCGGCCATCTGCCAGAAATTGTCGGACTGGAATTTCTGGCCGCCCGGCTTGTCGCCGATCCGCACGATGCGTTCGCGCGGCACCTTGATGTCGTCCGCCCACAGCCCGAACGCCTCTTCGTCGGTCTGGTAAACGGTGACCCAGAACCGCTCCGGCGC
Organism: Betaproteobacteria bacterium; assembly: GCA_011391295.1. Classification (GTDB taxonomy): domain Bacteria; phylum Pseudomonadota; class Gammaproteobacteria; order Burkholderiales; family SG8-39; genus JAABQT01. Next base: position 354 of record JAABQT010000156.1, on the reverse strand, counting down.
GAGCTTGTACACCTTGGTGAGCAACTCCCAGGCGAAGCGGATGGCGTCCTGCTTGAAGTAATCGCCGAAGCTGAAGTTGCCCAGCATCTCGAAGAAGGTGTGGTGCCGCGCGGTGTAGCCAACGTTCTCCAGGTCGTTGTGCTTGCCGCCCGCGCGCACGCAGCGCTGCGAGGTCGTGGCGCGCGCATAGGCGCGCTGTTCCTTGCCGAGGAACAGGTCCTTGAATTGCACCATGCCCGAATTGACGAACAGCAGGGTCGGGTCGTTGGCCGGCACCAGCGGGCTGGAGGCCACGATGGCGTGGCCCTTCGACTTGAAATACTCGAGGAAGCTGGCGCGGATTTCGTTCGATTT
>JAABQT010000155.1 GCA_011391295.1 Betaproteobacteria bacterium | reverse complement strand
CGCGCTGCCCAGCACATGCGGCTGGATCGCCTGCAGCAGGTCCGCGCCGCGAAAACTCTCGCCCACCGGGCAGGTCTCCACGTCCAGTGCGTACAGCGTGAACACGTAGCGGTGCACGATGCAATCGTTCCACGGCGGGCAAGGTCCGTCGTAGCCGTAGTAGTCCCCCGCCATGTCCTTGTCGCCCGAGAACCATGCGGTGTAGTCGTTCACGCCCTGGCGCGTGCCGCGCGCTCCCGCCGGCCCGGATTTCCCGCCCGCGGTGACGCCGTTGGAGAACTCGCCCTCGCGGATCGGCCCGACCTCGGGCTTCAGGTCCACCAGCAGCCAGTGATAGAAATCCGTGCGCGGCAGCGTCGCCGGGATCTGGCGATCGGCCTTATTCACGTCGTCGGGCTTGGAGGGCACGTCGCTGTCGCAGCACACCAGCACGAGCGACTTCGTGCCCGCGGGCAGGTCGTTCCACGCCAGGTGCGGATTGCGATTGTCCGAGAGCTTGACGTGCGTGGCCGCATCCGCCACCGCGAATGCACAGCGCCCGGGAATCGCGCCTTTTTCCGTGAAGCTGTCGCTGCTCAGAATCATGCGCCGCCTCCTTGTGCCGCGATTATAAGAGCCTGCGCGTCGCACCTGTTCATGCGTCTGAAACGCGGCACGTAGCGCGTGAACGGCAGCCCGTAGCGCCGCTCCAGCGCATGCGCGCGGCTCCTGAGCAGGTCCCAGTCGAACCTCGGCGGCGCGCCCTTGAGCGCGATGACGATCACGTTCGGGTCATACAGCGCGTGGAACGCCAGCACCGCCCCGCCGAACGCGCGCTCCACGCGCTGCAGGCGCTCATCGAGCTTCGGGTCGTCGTTCATCAGGTTCATCACCAGCGCGCCCGGCGCCTCAAGCGCGAGCCAGGCCGCGTCGAAGAACGCCTGGCTCACCAGCGCCGCCGGCGGATGCTCGTCGGCGAAGGCGTCGACGAGCAGCAGGTCGCAGCATTCGGGCGCGAGCGCCTCGGCGCCGTCGCCGATCTCCACCCTGAGGCGCGCATCATCGGGCGGCAGTTCGAACTGCTCGCGCGCCACTTTCACCACGCGCGCATCCAGCTCCACCACGCGCATGCGCAGCCACGGCAGCCGCCGCCAGAAATACTTCGGCAGCGAGCCTCCGCCCAGCCCGATCTTCAGCGCGCGCCGCGGGCGCGGGTGGAACAGCAGGAAGGCCAGCATGCAGCGCGTGTAGTCGAGCTCCAGCGCAAATGGATCCGAGAGCCGCATCGAGCTCTGGATCGCCTCGCCGCCGACGTGCAGGGTGCGCACGCCGCGTTCTTCGCTCACCGCGAGCGCCGGCCGGCGGCTCATGCGGGCCGGTCGAAACGCCCGCGCATCGCCAGCGCGATCCCGGCGCCGGCGAACGACAGCGCCGCGCAGCCGAGGATCGAGACATCGTAGCTGCCGAAAGCGTCGAAGCTCGCGCCGGCGAACGTCGGACCGATCAGCGTGGCCAGGCCGGCGGCCGTGTAGAGGGCGCCCAGGATCGCGGACAGGCTCCTCGGCCCGAACAGATCCATGCACAGCGTCGGTGCGAGCGCCACGTAGCCGCCGTAGAGCGTGCCGAAGGACACCGCGAACACGGCGAGCAGCCAGTAGCTCACCGCGACCCACCACACGAGGAACAGCAGGCCGAGGCCGGCACCGATCGCCACCAGCGCGCGGGCGTGTCCCAGGCGAGTGGCGACCCCGCCCATCAGGAAGCGCCCGAGCAGACTTCCCAGGCCAAGCAGGCTCACGAGGCTCACCCCTTGCGCCTCGCTGAGGCCCACGTCCTGTGCATAGGGCACCAGGTGCACCATCGGCACGAAGAAACCGACGCAAATGAGGAAGGCCACCGCGTACATGAGCCAGAACAGGCGACTGCGCATCGCCTTGCCGAGCGAGATGCCGGGCAGCGTCGTCCCGGCCGCGGCGGCGCGCGTGGCCGCGCGCCCGCCGAGCAGCAGTGCCGCCGGCACCGCTGCGAGCAGCGTGAGCGCCATCAGCCCGAGGTAGGCGCCGCGCCAGCCCCAAAGTTCGATCCACCAGGCGGCCAGTGGCGGCACGAACAAGTTGCCCGCGCCGACGCCCGACACCGCGATGCCGCCGGCCAGCACGCGGTTGTGGGTGAACCAGTGCTGGACTGCGGCGACCGAGGGCACGTAGGAAAGGCCGATGCCGACGCCGATGCCGATGCTGTAGGTGGCGTAGAGCACGTAGAGCGAGGGCGCGTGCGCCGCGGCCGCGAGGCCCGCGGCGATGCACAGCGCGCCCGCCAGGCACACGCCGCGCGGCCCGAAGCGGTCGGCGAGCATGCCGCCGGGCACGCCGAAGGAAAACCACAGCAGCGCGCACAGCGAGAACACGAGCGACACATGGGCGCGCGGCGCGCCGAAGTCGACCTGAAAGGCCTTGAAGAAGGCCGCAAAGGAGTAAGCGACGCCGAAGCCGACGAACGTCAGGGTGAAGGCGCAAGCCACCACCCCCCAACCGTGAGCCGGACGGCTCAGGTCAGGGCCCCTCTCGCGGTGATCGGCCACAGCGCTTGCACCACGCCGCGCCGCACGCAAACGTACCAGTCGTAAAGGTTGATGGTCGGGTCGCAGTGCCCCGGCATCAGCAGCAGCTTCTCGCCAAGCGCGGGCGCCGCGGCGCCTGGCTCGATCGCGACGAACCCGTGCTCGTCGGACGCCTGCGTATACGCGAGCCCGGGGCGCTGCCAGATCACGGGCATGCCGGAGTCGACGCTCGAGGCCTTGAGCCCCGCGTCGACGATGGCGCGATCCGGGCGCGCGCGGCTCATCACCGTCGTCAGCACGAACAGCGCGTGCTCGAAACGCGGCAGCGGCGCCGCCCATTCGTTCTTCGCATAGTCCGCGTCCATGAAGGCGTAGGACCCGGGCTGGATCTCGTCCCAGGCGCCCGATTCGACCTCGAACATGAAGGTGCCGCTGCCCGCGCCCGTGACGATGGGGCAGGCGACGCCGTTTTTTTCCAGCATTTCGCGCGTCATGCGCACCGCGGCGGCGGCCTTGCCGATGAGCGCGCCGCGCTCGGCCATGGATCTCACGTGCTGCGCGCGGCCGTTGTAGGCCTGCAGCCCGGCAAAGCGCAGGTTCGCGCAGGCCGCCACCGAGCGCGCGAGCGCCAGCGCCGGCTCCCCGGGCGCCACGCCGCAGCGCCCCATGCCGACCTCGAGCTCGACGTACACGTCCAGCTTCGTGCCGGCGCGGTGCGCGGCCGCCTCCAGCGCCAGGACGTTGCCGGCGTCGTCCACGCACACGCCGATGCGCGCGCGCGCGGCGAGCCGCGCCAGGCGCTCGATCTTGGCCTCGCCCACCACCTCGTTGGACACGAGCACGTCGGCGATACCGCCCTCGACCATCGCCTCGGCTTCCGCGACCTTCTGGCAGCACACGCCGACCGCGCCGAGCGCCATCTGGCGCTTGCCGACCTCGGGGCATTTGCTGGTCTTGGCGTGCGCGCGCACGCGCACCCGCCCGCGCGCCAGATCCGCGACGGTTTTCAGGTTGCGCTCGAACGCGTCGAGATCGAGGATCAGCGCCGGCGTATCCACCTGCGCCAGCGGCTGCCCGACGGTGGCCGGGGGGGTCATGCGGCGGTCCTCCTCGCGCGCTGCGTCACGCCGTACCAGGCGATGGCGATCGCCACCACCGCCACCATCGGCAGCGCGAACAGGTTGACGCGCTCCCAGCCCGCGGCGGTCACCGTGAGGCCCGAGGTGAACGAGGAGATCACCATCATGAGGAAGATCACCTGGTCGTTGGCGCCCTGGGCCTTGGCCATCTCCTCGGGGCGGTAGGTCTGGGTGAGCAGCGTCGTGCCGCCGATATAGAGGAAATTCCAGCCTACGCCGAGCAGTACGAGCGACCACCAGAACTGCGCCACGGCGATGCCCGAGAGCGCGATGCCGATGGCGGCAAAGTTGAGCAGCGCGCCGGCGAACATCACCGGCAGCGCGCCCAGCCGCTTGATCAGCCGGCCAGTGACAAACGAGGGCGCGAACATGGCGATCACGTGCGAGGAGATGACGAAGGCCGCGTCGCCGTAGGGATGCCCGCACACGCCCATGGCGATCGGCGTCGAGGTCATGAGGAAGTTCATCACGCCGTAGCCGATGGCGCCCGCCATTACGGCGATGATGAATTTCGGCTGCGCGGCAATCTCGGCGAGCGGCCGGCCAGGCGCCGCCTGGGTTTTCGCATCCAGCGTCGGGATGCGCACGAAGCGCAGCAGCAGCACGGTGACGAGCGCAAAGCCGATCAGTGTCAGGTAGGCGCCGGTGAAGCGCGGCTGCACAAGGTCCACGGTGTAGCGGCTGGCGGTCGGGCCGAGGATGCCGCCGACCAGCCCGCCGGCGAGCACCAGCGAGATGGCGGTACTCTTGAAATCCGCGCTCGCCGCATCCGCCGCGGCGAAGCGGTAATACTGCCCGTAGGCGTTGTATACGCCGAACACGAGCGCGCCGAAGCACAGCGCCCAGAAGCTTTGCTGCCAGACTGCCGCGGCGCAGATCAGCGCCCCTACGATGCCCCACAGGGTGCCAGCTGTGAGGCCGCGCTGGCGTCCGACGCGCTTCATGTGCAGCGACGCCGGCATCGTTGCCAGCGCCCCGCCGATGACCCAGAAGGTCACGGGCAGAGTGGCGAGCGCCGCGCGCGGCGCGAGCGCGAGCCC
>JAABQT010000154.1 GCA_011391295.1 Betaproteobacteria bacterium | reverse complement strand
TACGGCAAAATTCTAGCGTGGAATAGCGCAGGCGGCGCATGCACTATGATGCGTGGCGCGGCACGTGGTACTTGTGGTCCGGAGGAAACCCCCTGATGCAATTGCAGGAACGCCTGCGTGCCCTGGCGCGCGAACAACTGCTCGGCATGCGCCGCGGCATCGAGAAGGAGTCGCTGCGCTCGCAGCCCGACGGCCGGCTCGCGCTCACGCCGCACCCGGCCGCGCTGGGCTCGGCGCTCGCCCACCCGCACATCACCACCGATTTCAGCGAGTCGCAACTCGAGCTGATCACCGGCGTGCACGCGAGCGCCGAGGCTTGTCTGGAGGAGCTGACGCGCATCCACCAGTTCGTCACTCGCGCCATCGGCGACGAGCTGATGTGGGCCGCGAGCATGCCCTGCGGCCTGCCCGCGGAACAGGACATTCCCATCGGGCGCTACGGCACCTCGAACGTAGGGCGCGCGAAGACCGTGTACCGCAACGGCCTCGCCTGGCGCTACGGGCGGCGCATGCAGACCATTTCGGGCATTCATTACAACTGGTCGATGCCGGGGCTGGGGAACGACGAGTACTTCGCGCTGATCCGCAATTTCCGCCGCCACGGCTGGTTGCTGTTCTATCTGTTCGGCGCCTCGCCCGCGGTGTGCTCGAGCTTCGTCGCCGGGCGCGAGCACCCGCTGCAGGAGTTGCAGCCGGGTACGCTGTACCTGCCGCATGCGACGTCGCTCAGAATGGGGCGCCTGGGCTACCAAAGCGAAGCGCAATCGTCGCTCGCGGTGAGCTGCAACGACCTGCAGACCTACGGTGCCACGCTGCAGCGGGGCCTGACGCAGGTGCACCCGGCCTACCAGAAGGTCGGCGTGCGCGAGCCGGGCGCCCTGGGCGACGGTCCCGAGACCTACCGCCAGCTCTCCACCACATTGCTGCAGATCGAGAACGAGTTCTACGGCAAGATCCGTCCCAAGCGCACCATCGGGCCCGGCGAACGCCCGTTGCATGCGCTGCGCGAGCGCGGCGTGGAGTACGTGGAAGTGCGCCTGATGGACCTCGACCCATTCGCGCCGGTGGGTATCACGCTGCCGGTGATGCGCTTCCTCGAGGTGTTCCTGCTGCACTGCCTGCTCTGCGACAGCCCGCCCGACACGCCGGAGGAAATCGCCTGCGTGTCGCGCAATCAGGAGTGCGTCGCGGAGCGCGGGCGCGAGACCGGCCTGCGCATGGGTTGCGGGGCGCAACTCGTGGACCTGCATGCCTGGGGCGAACAACTCCTCGCCGGGTGCGAGCCGGTGGCGGCGGCGCTGGACGCAGCCCTGGGCGGCCATGCCTACGGCGAGGCGCATGCGCAACAGCTGGCGGTGATACGCGATCCCGCGCGCACGCCGTCCGCGAGGGTGCTGATCGAGATGCGGCGCAGCTACCGGGGCTCGTACACGGACTTCGTGCTCGACCTGTCGCGCAGGCACCGTGAAACGCTCGGCAAGCTGGAGCTGCCGCGCGAAGTCGAGGAGCGCTTCGCCAGCATGGCTGGGGAATCGCTCGCGGCACAAAAGCAGATCGAGGCGGCCGACACGGTGCCGTTCGAGGACTACCGCAGGAAATACCTGGCCGTGGAACGGCTGGGCAACTGAACCAGGAGGAAGGAATCATGCCCACCACCGCAAGCGGACTGATCATCGATGACACCGTCGTCGGTACCGGCGCTACGGCCGCGCCCGGCCAGCAGGTCTCGGTGCACTACACGGGCTGGCTGTTCTACGGTGGCGAGCGCGGCAAGAAGTTCGATTCCAGCAAGGACCGCGGCGATCCGTTCGGGTTTGCGCTGGGCGGCGGCCAGGTGATCAAGGGCTGGGACGAAGGCGTCGCCGGCATGAAGGTGGGCGGCAAGCGCACCCTCACCATCCCGCCGAACCTGGGCTATGGAGCGCGCGGCGCCGGCGGCGCGATTCCGCCCAACGCCACGCTGATATTCGAGGTGGAACTCCTCGCAATCGAGAAATAGTACCGGCGGCCGCGCACGCGGCTGCGCTAGACTGGGCGTTGTAGGGGGCAACTTCCGCGCAGTCGAAAGGAGTGCCCTATGGCGGATTCTCCGTTCTGGGTGATCTGGCCGGGTAACGCAGCGCTCTCCGCGCTGGTGTGGTTCGTGATCGCGATGCCGTTCCTCTATGCGGCACGTGCTCCCGTGCATGGCGTGCTGCTGGCGGTCGGCCAGCTGGCGGGCGGCCCCTTGCGCCTCGCGGCGCGCTGGCTGCTGGCCTCGGCGCACGAGATGCGCGAGCGCAACCGCGCCGTGCTGCTGGCGCAGGGGCGCGAGGAAACCGGCGAGCGCATCGCGCGCGAATTCGAGCGCGTGGCGGCGCTGGTGAAGCGCGACCTCGAGGGCTATCCCGCCCTGCAGCGCAAGCTCCTGGACGAGGTCACGCGTGTCGAGGAGGACTACCGCCAGTGCGGCGAAGTGCCGCCACCCCCCCCCGAGTGGGTCGACGCGGTGACCGCGATCGCCAAGATCAAGCCCAACGGCAACGAGCTGATCGTGCGCGTGCTGGAGGAGATCAACCGCTCCGTCAAGGCAATCCACGACAAGACGCTGGCCGAGTACCGCCGCGCCTACGAGTCGCGCCACAAGATCCTGGACGGCTTCATGCCGTTCTGGCGCTCGCTGGACAAGACCCTCGCGCGCGCCGACGCCAAGATGACCAGCCTCGCCGAGCGCGCGACGGCCATCGACGCACAGATGGAGAAGTACGAACAGATCACCAGGAAGACCGAGCGGGCGGAGCACGCCCTGGCGGTGTCGGCGCTGACGCAGTTCTTCGTCGCCAGCCTGGTGCTGGCGGTGGCCGCCGGCGGCGCGCTGGTCAACTTCAAGCTGATCGCGCTGCCGATGTCGGAGATGGTGGGCGCCGGGGACTACCTCACGGCGTCGCTGCGCACCTCGGAAGTGGCCGCGCTGGTGATCATCTTCGTCGAGGCGACCATGGGCCTGTTCCTGATGGAGACGCTGAGGATCACGCACCTGTTCCCGCGCATCCACAACCTGGGAGAATTCATGCGCAGGCGCATGATGTGGATCGCGTTCGTGCTGCTGCTGGCCCTCGCCGGGATCGAGGCCGCGCTCGCGCTGATGCGCGACATGCTGATCGCCGACAAGCAGGCGCTGCTGCAGTCGCTTGCCGCGACGCAGGCCGCCGCGCCTGAGGGCTGGCTGTCGCGCATCCCGACGGCGGGGCAGATGCTGCTCGGCTTCATCCTGCCCTTCGCGCTCGCGTTCGTGGCGATTCCGCTGGAGTCGTTCATCCACTCCGCGCGCACCGTGGGCGGCGGGGCCGCGGTGGTGCTCACGCGCACGCTGGCGGTAGCGCTGCGCGTCATTGGCAACCTGATCCGGCAGCTGGCGCGCGTGCTGATCACGCTGTACGACATCACCATCGTGCTGCCGCTGCTGGTCGAGCGCTGGGTGAAGCAGAGCCGCGCGGCGCGAAAGCCGCGTGCCACCGGTTACGAGGCGGGAGAGCGCCCATGAGACGGCGCGCGTTCGTCCTCTGCGTCCCGCTGCTCGGCCTGGCCTGGGCCACGGGCTGCACCGAACCGCGTGACCATGCGCAGGCGGTGTACCTGCTGGTGGACACCTCGGGCACCTACGCCGAGGAAATCGGCAAGGCCCAGCTCATCGTCAACTACCTCCTCGGCAGCCTTCAGCCGGGGGATTCTCTGGCGGTGGCGCGGGTGCGCAGCCGCAGCTTCAGCGAGAAGGACATCATCGCCAAGGCGACCTTCGACAACCGGCCCTCGCAGGCCAACGCGCAAAAGCGCGTGATGAAGGACCGCGTCGAGGCTTTCACCAGTTCCGCGCGCGGCAGCGTGAATACCGACATCACCGGCGGGCTGATCCAGGGCGCGCAGTTCCTGAACGAGACCGGCGCCGGGAAAAAGACCATCCTCATCTTCTCCGACATGCAGGAGGAGCTGGACCGCGCCACGGTGCGCGACTTCCCCATCGACCTGAAGGACATCCGCGTGGTGGCGGTGAACGTGGTGAAGTTGAAGACCGACAACATCGACCCGCGGCGCTACATGGGGCGGCTGGAGGTCTGGCAGAAACGCGTGCAGGCCGCCGGCGCGCGCGAGTGGCGCGTGATCAACGACATCGAGCACCTGGACGCGCTGCTGAAAAGCTAGCGCCAGGCCCGCGGGCGGAGTGTTCCGGGCAGGTAGAGCGGGTGCGCGGGTTCGCCGTTGGCGTTGAGCCGCAGGACGTGCAGCGCAACGCCGGCCCGGTGCAGCAGGCGCCGCACCTGCGCCGAGCGCTCGAGGTGCGCGCCGTGGTTCCCCCAGGCGCAGATAACGAGTTTTGCGTCCATCGCGGCGCGCAGGATCGCGGCGTCGTTGCCGTTGCCCACCGGGTCCTGCGCTGCCTTCATCTTGCCAGGGTCGGTGGCGCGCCAGGCGAAGACATTCGTCACCAGCAGCGCGCCGTAGCCCCAGCGCTCGGCGTAGTCCCGTGCGCGGGAGCAGGTCGGATCGAGAACCTCCTCGTCCGCGGTGCTCGGGTTGAGCATGAGGAAGTTGGCGGCAGGCTTCGTTACGTCCCAGGTGCGCCACAGCAGCGTGCGCCAGCGGCGGCAGGAAGAGAAGGTGGCGCCGGAGGCGGTTGAGTTCATCGGGCGGATACTAAGCCCGTCCCGGGAACGCTATAGACTTGCGCCCCCCATGCCTTTGCTCACCCTC
>JAABQT010000153.1 GCA_011391295.1 Betaproteobacteria bacterium | reverse complement strand
CCCGGCGCCACCATGTTGACGAAACAGAACTCCATGCCCACCGAGCCCGGCCCCGAGAGCGGAAACGTCAGGGAATTCCTGGTCTGGTAGGCATAGCGCAGCAGCGACTTGAGTTCCTCCATCATCTCGACGAACACCGGGTCGAGGTAGCCGATCGCCGGCTGGCTCATGGTGGTGAGCACGCGCGGGTGGATCTCGGTGGGGCCGGGCCCCATCAGCGTGCGCTGCGGGGGATGGAACGAGGTGATGCGCTTGGCGGGGGCGTACTGGGTCATGGCTTGGTTCTCCGGGGAAATGCCGAAGGGCGCGTCGTCCGGGCGTGATTTCACGCGCACCGGGTTCTTGGCGCTCGCTTCGTTGAGGATATCGACTGCGTTGATGCGGCCCTGGGTGACGCGCTCGACCTCGCCGGCCCAGCGCACCGGCACATAGCCGGTCTTCACCCAGTTGTGCACGACGGCGCGGTCGAGCTGGAACGCGCGGGCGACATCCGCCTGGCTGCCGAACATTTCGACGAGTTGCTCCGCGCAGTTCATGCTGGCGCGGAGTTTAATCTGTCAAATCTACTTTGACAAACAGGGCTTCGCGACTGCGCCCTTATGAACCCGGCGGGACGCTTGCCGCCCCGAGCCGCCCGACGATCGGCAGCTTGATCGCCGGCGGCCAGGGATCGATGCCGAAGGTCATGCCGAGGACATTGATCTCGAGTCCCTCGACGCTGCTCGCCGTGACGCCGAGCAGGCCCACGAGCGAGAGCTGAACCCCGCTGCCGCTGGGCGCCGAGGCGAACAGCCCGCCCGTGAGGTAATCCTTGCCCACCGCGGTGGCCGGCAGGTCCACCCGGAGTTCAGGCACATTGCGCGCGATCCAGGCGGTGAACGTATTGGAATTCGGGCCCGGCCAGGCCCGGTACTCGTCCGCGTAGGGATAGCTGCGCACGGCCGCCTCGATCTTCGGTATCAGCGCCTGCGCCTGCGCACCGCGCGCCTGCGCCAGCAGCTCGGGGGAATTGCCGAACCAGCGCGCATCCGGGTCGCGCTCGCGCACGGACACCGCGGTATCGTCCCAACGCAGCTTCCAGCCGATCACTTCGTACACCGTGTACGCCGGCGCATTCGCAGGCTTTACTGCGACCCAGCTGTGCACGCCGAACAGCCCGCGCACGCCGACAGTGCGCGCGGCGTAGACCTGTACCACGGCCTCCGCAGTGCGCGAAGCATCCGGCGCGAGCCCAACGCGCTCGCGGCTCGCCGTCCGCCAGTCGTTGCCCATGCGCGCATAGGCCCCGGCGGCAATCGCCAGCACCAGTGCCAGCACCCCGGTGGCCAGCACGTGTTTGCGTTTCAGGCCCGCTCCTTCGCTTCGCGCCACAAGTCGAGCTTTTCCTGGACCACGCGGTCGGAGTAGATGAACAGCACCGCGTCCTCGAACGCCCGGTGCGTATGCGCCATCCAGCTCGGCGCCACGAAGATGTCGCGCGGACCCCAGTCGAAGGATTCGTCGCCGATGGTGGAGCGGCCGCGGCCCTCGACCACCGTGAATATCGCGCCGTCGGTCGAACGGTAAGGCGCGCACTCGAAGCCCTTCGGGATCAGCTGCATCCAGGTGGACAGCGTGGGCATGGCCCAACTGCCGTTCACCGGGTTGATGAACTTCATCTTGTGCGCCTGCCAGGGGTCCGGGGCGCGCGTGCGTGCGAGCGTATCCAGCGACTCGCGCGACTTGCGGTACGGATAGTTGAAGATCGGCGAAGTCTGCGAGCGGTGCGTGACATCCACCGGCAAGAGATTGTTGCCGAACTCGGCAGGTGCGGCGCCTTCGGGACGATCGAGCGTCTGCGCCTTGCCGCCCAGGTCCTCGCGAAAACTCGCCGCCAGCAGGTTGACGATATGCATGTCCAGGCCGTCCAGCCACACCATCGGCCCGCTGCCCTCGTGGCCGTGGTCGTGCCAGGTCCAGGACGGGGTGATGACGAAGTCGCCCGGCGCCATCATCGTGCGCTCGCCCGCCACCGCGGTGAAGGCATCCTTGCCCTCGATGATGAAGCGTAGCGCGGACGCCGCATGCCGGTGCGCCGGCGCGATTTCTCCCGGCAGGATGATCTGCAGCCCCGCGAACAGGCTCTGTGTAATGCGCGACTGCCCCGGCAGCCCGGGGTTCTCCAGCACCATCACGCGGCGCTCGGCCTCCGCCGCGCCGATCAGCTTGCAGGCCTCCAGCAGGTGGGGCCGCACGTCGGCATAACGCCACAGTGCCGGTGCGCAGCGCGTCGCCGGCTTCTCGGTGACCAGGCCGTGCAGCACGCGCCACAGCGGCGCGAGGTTCTGCTGTTTCGCGCGTGCATAGAAGTCCTTGCGGCCCTCCTCGGCGGCGAGGTTCACGGTGGGCACGATGCCCTCGAGTTCGTGCGCCTGCAGCGCGGCGCTCTCGACCGGTTTCATGTCGTCACTCCTTCTGGACACCTGTCATGGCCGCAACCCCGCGAAGTCGAACAGCGTCCGGTCCAGCAGTTGCGAGGGCCGCACGTCGGTGAGCGCGTGCAGGATCGATTCCACGCGCCCGGGGTGCTGCTTTTCCCATTGACGCAGGAGCTCGCGCACCTGGCGCCGCTGCAGGTGCTCCTGCGAGCCGCACAGGTTGCAGGGGATGATCGGGAAATCCTTTTCCAGGGCGTACACGGACAGGTCGTCCTCGCGCACGTAGGCGAGCGGCCGGATCACGATGTGCCGGCCATCATCCGACTTGAGCTTGGCGGGCATGGCTTTCAGCTTGCCGGCGAAGAACAGATTGAGGAAGAACGTCGCCAGGATGTCGTCGCGATGATGGCCGAGCGCGATCTTGGTCGCGCCCAGCTCGCCCGCCACGCGGTACAGCACGCCGCGGCGCAGGCGCGAACAGAGCGAGCACAGGGTCTTGCCCTCGGGCAGCACGCGCTTCACGATCGAGTAGGTGTCCTGCTCGACGATGCGGAACGGCACGCCCAGCGTCTGCAGGTACTGCGGCAGCACGTGCTGCGGAAAGCCCGGCTGCTTCTGGTCGAGATTCACGGCGATGAGCTCGAAGGATACCGGCGCCTTCTCCCGCAGCGCCATCAGCACGTCGAGCATGGCAAAGCTGTCCTTGCCGCCGGACAGGCACACCATCACCCGGTCGCCGTCCTCGATCATGCCGAAATCGGCGATCGCCTCGCCCACCTGGCGGCGCAGGCGCTTGGCGAGCTTGTTCGCTTCGTAGTCCTCTTTGCGAGGATCGCGGTGCAGCTTGACGACGTGCATGCCGGTCATAGGAAGATCGAGCGCCCGCCGTCCACCGCCAGGACCTGGCCGGTGACGAAGGGCGCAGTACAGAGGAAGTGTACCGCCTGCGCGATGTCCTCAGGCGTGCCGATGCGCCGCAGCGGCGTCGTGGCGACGACCCGGTTGCGCTCGGCGGGCTCGAACTGGCCGTCCTCCGGCCAGGCGATGGCGCCAGGGGCTACGGCGTTCACGCGCACCCCGGGGGCCAGCTCCAGCGCCAGGGAGCGCGTCAGCGCCGCGAGCCCCGCCTTGGCCACGCTGTACACCACATAGCCCTTCATCGGCCGCTCGGCATGGATGTCGGTGATGTTGACGATCGCGCCCGCGGCGAGCGCCAGGTGCGGCGCCGCGGCCTGCGCGAGGAACAGGGGCGCGCGCAGGTTGGAGCCGATCAGCTCTTCCCAGTGGCTCGGTTCGATCTCGCCGAGCGCGGTCGGGAAGAACGCAGAGGCGTTGTTGACGAGGAAGTCGAGCCGCGCGAAGCGCTGCAGCGCAGCGTCCACCAGCGCCTTGGGCGCCACTGGCGCGAGCAGGTCGCCCTTTACCTTGAGCGCGCTGCCCGCGCGCGCGGCGTTCAGTTCCTTCTCCAATTTCACCGCGTCGGCCTCGGCGCCGCGATAGTGCAGCACGACGCTCGCGCCCGCCGCGTGCAGCCGGCGCGCGACAGCCGCGCCCACGCGCCGCGCCGCGCCCGTTACCAGCGCCACTTTGCTCTCCAGGGAAGCGTCCGTCATCGAGGGGATTCTAGGTTAAATTCGCCGCATGCTGCCCGAACCCGAGACCGATGAGCTCGCCGCGAGCGCGCTGCTGCGGGAACGCATCCGCGCCGAGCTGAACGCGGGGGGCAACTGGATCGGTTTTTCGCGCTACATGGAGCTGGCGCTCTACGAGCCGGGGCTCGGCTACTACGCAGGCGGTGCGGCCAAGCTCGGCGCCCCGGGGGACTTCGCCACCGCCCCGGAGCTGGGGACGCTGTTCGCGCGCACGCTCGCGCGCCAGGTGGCGCAGCTGCTGCAGCCCGGGGACGCGGTGCTCGAGTTCGGCGCGGGCAGCGGCGCCCTCGCCGAGGCGCTGATCGAAGAACTGGCGCCGGAGCACTATCTGATCCTCGAGACCAGCGCCGAGCTGCGCGCGCGGCAGGAAGCGCGACTGGGCACGCGCGCGCGATGGATCGAGCGCCTGCCGGAGAAATTCCGCGGCGTGATGCTGGCCAACGAAGTCGCCGACGCCATGCCGGTGCATGCGCTGGCCTGGCGCGAAAGCGGCGTCGCCGAGCGCGGCGTGGTGCAGAGTGAGGGCGGGTTCGCGTGGGCGGACCGGCCCGCTGCGGGCGAACTGCTCGCCGCGGCGCGGCGCATCGAAGTCCCCGTGCCCTACGAGAGCGAGATCGGGCTGGTGGCGCGCGCGTGGATGAAACTGCTCGCCGCGCGCCTCGAACGCGGCGTGCTCCTGGTGATC
>JAABQT010000015.1 GCA_011391295.1 Betaproteobacteria bacterium | reverse complement strand
GTCGCAGTGGCTCGCCGCAGCCGAGATCGCGCTCAGCCTCGTGTTTTTTTCTTCGGCGGTGGCGTATGCGCGGCTGACTAGACTTGGTGCTGCGGATTGAGCCGCTGCACCTTGCTCGCGAGCTTGTTCAGCGCGCTGATGTAGGCCTTGGCGGAAGCCACGACGATGTCGGTGTCCGCACCGACGCCATTCACGATGCGCCCGCCCTTGGCGAGCCGCACCGTGACTTCGCCCTGCGATTCGGTGCCCTGCGTCACCGCGTTCACCGAGTACAGCAGCAGCTCGGCGCCGCTCTTCGCCACGGACTCGATGGCCTTGAAGGTCGCATCCACGGGGCCGTCGCCCTGCGCCTCGGACTTGATCTCCCTGCCCGCCTCGGCCACCACGACTTTCGCGTGCGGCTTTTCGCCCATGCCGCTCGCCTGGCTCATGGTGACGAGCCGCCAGTGCTCCTCCGTTGATACGCCCGCCTCCTGGGCCACCAGCGCCAGCAAGTCCTCGTCGAAGATGTCCGCCTTCTTGTCGGCGAGGTCCTTGAAGCGCTGGAACGCCTTGTTGTAGGCGTCCTCGTTGTCGAGTTCGATGCCGAGTTCCTTCAGCCGCTGGCGGAACGCGGTGCGCCCCGAAAGCTTGCCCAGCACGATCTTGTTCGTCGCCCAGCCCACGTCCTCCGCGGTCATGATCTCGTAGGTCTCGCGCGCTTTGAGCACGCCATCCTGGTGGATGCCCGAGGCATGCGCAAAGGCGTTCGCCCCGACCACCGCCTTGTTCGGCTGCACCACGAAGCCGGTGATCTGCGACACCAGGCGCGACGTGGGCACGATCTGCGTGGTGTCGAGGCGCGTCTCCAGGTCGAAGAAATCCTTGCGCGTGCGCACCGCCATCACCACCTCCTCGAGCGATGTGTTGCCGGCACGCTCGCCCAGGCCATTGATGGTGCACTCGATCTGGCGCGCGCCGCCGATCATGACCGCGGCGAGCGAGTTGGCGACTGCCATGCCGAGGTCGTTGTGGCAATGCACGCTCCACACCGCTTTGTCGGAGTTCGGCACGCGCTCGCGCAGGCGCCGGATCATCTCGCCGAACTGCTCCGGCACCGCGTAGCCAACGGTATCCGGAATGTTGATGGTGGTGGCGCCTTCCTTGATCACCGCCTCCAGCACCCGGCACAGGAAATCGGGGTCGGAGCGGCTGCCGTCTTCGGGCGAGAATTCGACGTCGGGGCAGGCGTTCTTCGCATAGCGCACCGAAAGCCGCGCCTGCTCGAGCACCTGCTCGGGGCTCATGCGCAGCTTTTTTTCCATGTGCAGCGCGCTGGTGGCGATGAAGGTGTGGATGCGCCAGCTGTTGGCGCCCTTGAGCGAGTCGATGCCACGCTGGATGTCCTTGTCGTTGGCGCGGCACAGCCCGGCGACGGTGCAATCCTTGACCACGTTGGCCACGGCGCGCACGGCCTCGAAATCGCCGTTGGAAGACGCGGGGAAGCCGGCCTCGATCACGTCCACCCGCATGCGCTCCAGGGCGCGTGCGATGCGCAGCTTTTCGTCGCGCGTCATGGAGGCACCCGGGCTTTGCTCGCCGTCGCGCATGGTGGTGTCGAAGATGATCAGTTTGCCCTTGCTCATGTGCCGCTCCTTGTGGGAATGCGAAAAGTCCTTGCCGCCGGGTGGACGGTCAGGGGGTAAAGCCGGATTGTGGGTTTAGTGTGTGCGCGCTGGGCGCAGCAGCAGGCCAGCCAGCAGGAGCAGGCTGGTAAGCGTCGCAATGAGGAGTGCGTACGCGGCGGTCATGCAGGCACTATACCCACATTACTCCCGCCCGCCAAGCCGCCGCCAGGTCCTCGCCAGCCAGTGGCCCGGCTCGGCCTCGCGCGGGGTCGGCGCCTGCAGCGCCTCGAGGTTGCACGCTGCGCGGCGCTGGAACTCGGCGTGGGCCTGCTGCAGCGCCCCGCTCTTCTCGGCGTCGCTGTGCTCGAGGAATTCGATTCCCGCCGGCGTGACCCGGCTGCGCCGCAGGTAATACGCCGTGGCGCCGTTCGGATTGACGTAGTGGCGCGTCGCCACGTGGTCGCGCCGCGCCACCTTGAAATGCCGCGCCAGCGCCATCACCAGCGTGACATCCTCGACGCCTTCCCGCGTGCGATAGGCCAGCGCCGTCGGGCTGCCGCCGAGCGCCTGGTACACCACCTTGCGCAGCACCAGGTTCCACAACGGCGAATGGACCATCGCAGCCCAGCGCGGGTCCGCGCGCGAGATTTCGAGCCCGGGCGGCACCTGCGCCAACTCGATCTCCCCCCTGACCGCGGCCAGCTCCGGATGCGCGTGCAACAGACCCAGGGCGTGTGCGTACCAGCCGGGCAAGTGCTCGTCGTCCTGGTCGAGGAAGGTGACGATCTGTGCGTCAGCCACGGCGACGCCGATGTTGCGGGCAAACCCCTGGCCGCGATTCCAGGGCAGCGGCAAAGCCACGACCCGGGAATCATCGCGCGCCATCTGCGCGATCAGTTCGCGGCTGCCGTCGGTGCTGCCGTCGTCGACCAGGACGACCTGCACCGGGACGCCCTGGCGCAGCACCGAATCGACCGCGCGCGGCAGGCGCAGCTTGTCGTTGTAGACCGGGATTACGCAGGAAATCGCGGGCGCGTCAGCCATTGCCCGGTTCCCGCGTGGTCCGCTGGCGCAATTCGGCCGCTACGTGCGCGATCGCTTCGTCCCAGTCCCCCGGCCGCGTCTGGCGGAAAATCCGCATCGTCGGGTACCAGGGCGAATCCTCGCCCTGCAACTGCCAGCGCCATTCGCTTTCGAACCGGTTCAGCATCCAGACGGGCGCGCCCAGCGCGCCTGCAAGGTGCGCCACGGACGTATCCACGCAGATCACCAGGTCCAGCTGGCATATGAGCGCTGCGGTTTCCAGCAGGTCATCGCATTCGGCCATCCAGTCCAGAATTACCACCGCAGAATCCTGCCGCTGCAGCGCCGCGTTTCCTTTCTGCAGGCTGACGAAACTCGCGCCGGCGACCTCCAGAATCGGCCTGAGCTGCGCCAATCGCACGCTGCGCAGTGAGTTCCTCGGGTACAGCTCGCCGCCCGACCACGCGAGCCCGACCCTGGGTCTGCCGACCCCTGACAGCTTGCCAGCCCAGGCCCGCTCGAGGTGCGCCGCTACGCGCACATAGGGCACCCGCGCGGGGATGGTGGCCAAGCGCGTATCGAATGCCAATGGCAGGCTCATGATCGGGCAATGCAAGTGCAGATCTGCCAGCGGCGGCGCCTCGGTTTTCGGGATCACACCGTCCACGCCGGCGATGTCCCGCACCAGGCGCGCCAGCGCAGGTTCGCAGTACACCAGCAAACGGCCGACGCCGCGTTTCTCCAGCAGGGGCAGGTAGCGCAGGAGCATCAGGCTGTCGCCCAAACCCTGCTCGGTCCAGACCAGCAGGGTCTTGCCGGCCGCGTCCTCGCCGCGCCAACGCGGCACCGCCTCGAACTGCGCAAGGCGCGCGCGCATGCCGGCATAGAGCCGCGACAGGGCCTGCTTGTCGAACCGGCATTCGTACAGGGGCAGGCCGGCGGCGTAATCGCCGAGCATCAGCCGCAGGTTCGCGAGGCTGTACATCGCCGGCGCCAGCCCGGGCCGCTGTCGCAATGCCTGCGCGAAGCACGCCTGCGCCTCCTGCAATCGCCCCTGTGCCACGAGGGTATTGCCAAGATTGCAGTGCGCATCGGCGAAATCGGGATTCAGCGCGAGCGCCTCCCGATGGCATTGCTGTGCCTCGTCGATTCTGCCCCGATCGTCCAGGAGGTTGCCCAGGCTGGTCAGCGCCTCGGCGAAGCCTGGCCTGAGCGACAGAGCCTTCCGGTAGCTGGCCTCGGCCTCATCCAGCCGGCCCATGGCGTGCAGCGAATTGCCGAAGTTATGCTGCGCCTCCGGCAATTCGGGACCGAGCGCAACCGCTCTTGCATGACACGCGACCGCTTCCTCGAGCCGTTCCAGATGCCGGTATGCATTGCCCAGGTTGGACAGGGCCAAGGCATTGCCCGGATCGATGTCCAGCGCCTGCGCGTAATAGCCGACCGCTTCCTCCGCCTTGCCCTGCGCCATGGATCCCGCGCCGAGGTTCACCAGGGCACCGACGAATCCGGGTTGCAGCGCGAGCGCCTCCCGGTAGCAGGCCATCGCCTCGTCCAGCCGCGCTTGTGCTGCGAGCGCGTTTCCCAGGTTGTTGCGCGCGGCCGGATTGGCGGGATTGCGCATCAGCGACCGCGCGATCAGCTCTTCGGCCTTGCGGTAATCGTTCTGCTGAAAAGCGAGCACGCCGAGGAAATGGAGCGCGTCGACGTTGTCCGGGTCGTTCGCGAGCACCGCGCGGTAGGCAGCCTCGGCTTCCGCCAGCCGCCCCGCCTGATGCAACTCTAGGGCCAGCTCCATACGCCCGGCACGGTCCGGCCAGTCAGACGACGGGCCGAACCCGCTTGCCCAGGGCCCACAGCACATGGCCCGACAGGCCGTAGGCGCAGAACAGGAGGAACAGCACGATCGGCGGATCGGAGGACACCAGCACGAAGCCGAGCACGATCAGCAGCAGGGCCCAGAACGGCACGCTCTTCCTGAAATTGATGTCCTTGAAGCTGTAGAACGGCGCATTGGAGACCATGGTGAAGCCCCCATAGAGCGCAACGAACGCGCCGACCCACGGCATGCCGTAGGCATCGAGCGGAATCTTGTTGTCGTGGGCCAGCCAGACAAAACCCGCGACCAGCGCCGCGGCCGCCGGACTCGGCAGGCCCTGGAAAAATCGCTTGTCGACCACGTCGATCATGACATTGAAGCGTGCCAGGCGCAGCGCGGCGCCGGCGCAGTACACGAAGGCCGCGAGCCAGCCGAAGCGGCCGAGATCCTTCAGCACCCACTCATAGAGCACCAGCGCGGGCGCCGCGCCGAAGGACACCATGTCGGACAGGCTGTCGTACTGGGCGCCGAATTCGCTTTGCGTACGCGTCAGGCGCGCCACGCGCCCGTCGAGGCCGTCGAGCAATCCGGCAACGAAAATCGCGATCGCGGATTCGCCGAAGCGGCCGTTCATCGCCTGCACGATGGCGTAGAAACCGGCGAACAGCGCCGCGGTGGTGAACAGATTGGGCAGCAGGTAAATGCCGCGGCGGCGCAACGCGCCGCCGCGCGGCGGGACCATGCCCGGCAGGTATTCCTGCTGCTGCGGATCCTTCGGTTCAGCCATGTCCGGCCAGCCTCGCCAGGATGCTCTGCGCCGCGTACACCTTGTCGCCGATCGCGGCGACCGGCTGCGCATCGCCCGGCAGGTACAGATCCACGCGCGAACCGAAGCGGATGAAGCCGAAGCGCTCGCCGCGCGTCAGCTCGGCGCCCGCGCCAACGTAGCACAGGATGCGGCGCGCGATCAGGCCGGCGATCTGCACGCAGGTCACATCCGCCCCCCCGGGGGTGCGCAACCAGAGCGCGTTGCGCTCGTTCTCCAATGACGCCTTGTCGATCGCGGCATTGAAGAATCGCCCGGCGTGATACCAGACCTGCCGCACCGTGCCGTCGACCGGGGCGCGATTGGAGTGGACGTTGAACACGTTCATGAACACGCTGATCTTCAGGGCATCGCGCTCCAGCCAGGGATCGCGCGCCTTCTCCACCGCCACGATGCGCCCGTCGGCGGGCGAAACCACTGCGCGCGGGTCGTCCGGCACCGTGCGCGGCGGGTCGCGGAAGAACTGCAGCACGAACAGCGCGGCCAACCAGAACGGCAGCGACCACCACCACCCGGCGATCATCCAGACCAGTGCGATGAGCGCCGCGGCGATCGCCAGGAACGGCCAGCCCTCGCGCGCAAAGATCGGATGGGGATAGGGCGGCCGCACTACTTGTCGTCTTCCTTCAGCCGCTCCGACCCCTGCCCCTGCTGCATCGCCTTTTGCACGTCGGCGGCGGTCCTGTCGACCGTCTTCTTGGGAATCCTGCCGATCTCCCTGGATTGCTCCTCGGTGCAGGCGGCGGCAGCGAGCGTCAGCGCGCAGGCGAACGCCAGGCTAGTTTTTCGAAGTATCGACAAGGCGGTTTTTCCTGATCCAGGGCATCATATCGCGCAGCCGCGCCCCGACCTTTTCGATCGGCAGCTCGGCCGTCATGCGCCGTCGGCTGAGCAGCACCGGCGCCCCGGCGCGATTCTCGAGCACGAAATCCCTGGCGTACTCGCCGGACTGGATGCGCGCGAGCACTTCCTTCATGCGCTGGCGCGTGCCCTGGTCGATGATCTTCGGACCGCTGACGTATTCACCATACTCGGCGTTGTTGGAGATCGAGTAGTTCATGGTGCCGATGCCGCCCTCGTACATCAGGTCGACGATCAGTTTCAGTTCGTGCAGGCACTCGAAATACGCCATCTCGGGCGCATAGCCGGCCTCCACCAGGGTGTCGAACCCGGCTTTCACCAGCTCGACGCAGCCGCCGCACAGGACGGTCTGCTCGCCGAACAGGTCGGTCTCGGTCTCTTCCTTGAAGTTGGTCTCGATCACACCCGCCTTGCCGCCGCCGATCGCCGCCGCGTAGGACAGCGCGACGTCGCGCGCCTTCTTCGACGGGTTGCGGTGCACCGCGATCAGCATCGGCACGCCGCCACCCGCGGCGTAGGTGGAACGCACCGTATGGCCAGGCGCCTTGGGCGCCACCATCCAGACATCCAGGTCCACGCGCGGCTGGATCAGTCCGTAATGGATGTTGAACCCGTGGGCGAACGCGAGCGAGGCGCCCTTCTTGATGTTCGGCTCGACGTGTTCCTTGTACACCTGGGCATGATGTTCGTCGGGCAGCAGGATCATGACGATGTCGGCACCCTTGATGGCGTCGTCGAGTTCCGCCACCTTGATGCCGCCCTTTTTCGCCTTGTCCCAGGATGGGCCGCCCTTGCGCAGGCCGACGGTGACCTTGACCCCGGACTCCTGCAGGTTCTGCGCGTGCGCGTGGCCCTGCGAGCCATAGCCGATGACGGCGACTTTCTTGCCCTTGATCAGCGAGAGGTCGGCATCCTTGTCGTAATAGACCTTCATGGTTCTCCCCCTGTTGATGGAAACGGGGAACGCCCCCCTTCCTTGCTGCTAGACGCGCAGGACGCGGTTGCCGCGGCCGATGCCGCTGGCGCCGGTGCGCACGGTTTCGATGATCGCGCCCTGGTCCAGCGCCTGGATGAATGCGTCGAGCTTGCGGCCGTCGCCGGTCAGCTCGATGGTATAGGTGTTGTCGGACACGTCGATGATGCGGCCGCGAAAGATGTCAGCCATGCGTTTCATGTCGTCGCGTTCCCGCGCGCCCGCGCGCACCTTGATCAGCATCAGCTCGCGCTCGATGTGCTCCGCTTGCGACAGATCCACCACCTTGACCACCTCGACCAGCTTGTTCAGCTGCTTGGTGATCTGTTCGATCACGTCTTCCGAGCCCACGGTGACCACGGTCATGCGCGACATCGAGGCGTCTTCGGTGGGTGCCACGGTGAGCGACTCGATGTTGTAGCCCCTGGCGGAGAACATGTTGGCGATGCGCGAAAGCGCCCCGGCCTCGTTCTCGACCAGGATGGAGATGATGTGGCGCATTACAGCTCTTCGGAAAGGATCATCTCGGTGATGCCCTTGCCGCCGGGCACCATCGGATAGACGTTTTCGGTCTGGTCGGTGATGAAGTCCATGAACACCAGTTCGTCCTTGCGCGCAAAGGCCTCGCGCAACGCCGGCTCGACGTCGGCGGGCTTGTCGATGAGGACGCCGCGATGGCCGTAGCCCTCGGCCAGCTTGACGAAATCGGGCAGCGCGTCCATGTAGGACTCGGAGTAGCGGTTGCCGTGGAAGAACTGCTGCCACTGGCGCACCATGCCCATGTACTTGTTGTTGAGATTGACGATCTTGATCGGCAGGCGGTACTGCTTGCAGGTGGACAGCTCCTGCAGGCACATCTGGATCGAGGACTCCCCGGTGACGCAGGCCACCGTGGCGCCGGGATTCGCCATGCGCACGCCCATCGCCGCGGGCAGGCCGAAGCCCATGGTGCCCAGGCCGCCGGAATTGATCCAGCGTCGCGGCCGGTCGAATTTGTAGAATTGCGCCGCCCACATCTGGTGCTGGCCCACGTCCGAAGTGACGAAGGCCTCGCCCTTGGTCACCTCGTACAGCTTCTCGAGGACGAACTGCGGCTTGATGAGCTTGGACTTGCGGTCGTACTTCAGGCAATCCCTTGCACGCCACAGCTCGATCTGCTTCCACCAGGCCTCGAGCGCCGCCGCCTCAGGACGTCGCGCGTCCGCCTTGAGCAGGGCCAGCAGGTCGTCCAGCACGTCCGGGATGTTGCCGACGATCGGCACGTCCACCTTGACGCGCTTGGAGATCGAAGATGGATCGATGTCGATGTGCACGATCTTGCGCGGGTTCTGTGCGAAATGCGCCGGATTGCCGATCACGCGGTCATCGAACCGCGCGCCGATGGCGAGCAGCACGTCGCAATTCTGCATCGCCATGTTGGTCTCGTAGGTGCCGTGCATGCCCGGCATGCCGAGAAACTGGCGGTCGGTCCCGGGGTAGGCGCCCAGCCCCATCAGCGTGTTGGTGCACGGGAAACCGAGCAGGCGGACGAATTCGGTCAGCCGTGGCGCCGCGTTCGACAGGATCACGCCGCCGCCGCTGTACACCATCGGCCGCTTGGCTTCGAGGATCAGCTGCGCTGCCTTCTTGATCTGCCCCGCATGGCCCTTGCGCACCGGGTTGTACGAGCGCATCGACACCGACTCGGGGTACTGGAACTCGCAGGAATGCGTGGTGATGTCCTTGGGAATATCCACCAGCACCGGGCCGGGCCGGCCGGTGGCCGCCAGGTAGAACGCCTTCTTGATCGTGGTGGCGAGGTCCTTGACGTCCTTCACCAGGAAGTTGTGCTTGACGCACGGCCGCGTGATGCCCACCGCGTCGCATTCCTGGAACGCGTCCTGGCCGATGGCGTGCGTCGGCACCTGGCCCGAAAGGATCACCATCGGGATCGAGTCCATGTACGCGGTGGCGATGCCGGTAACCGCGTTGGTGACCCCGGGCCCGGAGGTCACCAGGCACACACCGACCTTGTGCGACGAGCGCGAATAGCCGTCGGCCGCATGCACCGCACCCTGCTCGTGGCGCACCAGCACGTGGCGCACCTTGTCCTGCTTGAACAGTTCGTCGTAGATGTAGAGCACTGCGCCGCCCGGATAGCCGAAAAGGGTCTCCACCCCCTCTTCCTGCAGGCAACGCACCACAATTTCGGCGCCGCTGAGCTCGACTCCCTTGACTCGATCCATGACCGCCAATGCCGGGAAAACCTTGAACATTAAAGACTTGTTGCATTGCGGTCAAGCAAACCGCCGCCGTCGCGCGGGTCGATTTTGGTAACATCGCCGGCAAAACGCGCCGCCCCATCGGAGCAAGGGAAAAACACTGGCCTCGCGCAGCGAGCTGTCCGCATTCCTCGAGGGTGCCGAGCGACGTGCTTTCAAGCATGCCGTTTACGCCGTGCGCGAAGAGCAGGCGGCGCTGGACATCGTGCAGGATGCAATGCTGCGCCTCGCCGAGAAGTATGGCGACCGCCCGCCGGGCGAGTTGCCCATGCTGTTCCAGCGCATCCTGCAGAATGCGATCCGCGACTGGTTCCGGCGACAGAAAGTGCGCGCGACGTGGGTCACGCTGTTCTCCTCGCTGCTCCCCGGCCGGGGCGAGGACGAAGACCAGGATCCCCTGGAAACTTTGGCTGTCGCCGGCGCATCGAACACCGAGGAGCTTCCGCCGGACCGCCTGGAGCGCGTGCAAGTAATTGAAATAATTGAACAAGAGATAAAGAATCTGCCGGCCCGTCAACGCGAGGCGTTTCTCATGCGTTATTGGGAGGAATTGGATGTCGCCGAAACCGCCCAGGCCATGGGCTGCTCCGAGGGCAGCGTGAAGACGCACTGCTCGCGGGCAGCGCATGCCTTGGCCACGGCGCTTCGGGCGCGCGGAATCACCCTTTAGGCCATGGACAACGAACTGCAATTTGCACATCGCGTGCGCCAGCTGCTCAACGGCAATGCCAGGATCGATGGGCCCGTGGCGGAGCGCCTGCGCGCGGCGCGCAACGCCGCGCTCGAGCGCCGCAAGAGTGAATCCGCGGCCGGCGCCGCATTGGCGGGCAATGCCCTCGGCCGCGTGCATGCGCACGGCCTGTCGCTGCGGGTGATCGTGCCCGTACTGGCGCTCGGTGTCGCGTTTGCCGTAACGTATTCCTGGGGGCAGAAGCAGCGTGCCGCGGAGGTCGAAGAACTCGACGCGCTGCTGCTCACCAGTGACCTGCCGATCGACGCCTACCTTGACCGGGGATTCGAGGCTTGGCTGAAAAAGCGCGCCTCTTTCTAGCCGCGGCGGCATGCGCCCTGCTCGTGGCGGCGCCGGCGCTCGCCGCGCCGGCGGGCAAGGGGCCGGCCTGGACCGATCTCAAGGCCGAACACCAGCAAGTCCTCGCGCCGCTCAAGGAGACCTGGGAGCAGATCCCGCCGGATCGCCGGCGCAACTGGGTCAGCCTCGCCAAACGCTATCCGAAAATGAAGCCGGAGGAGCAGCAACGTGTGCAGCGCCGCATGGAGCGCTGGGCCAAGCTCACGCCCGAACAGCGCAAGCTGGCCCGCGAGAACTACCGGCGCATCAGCAAGGTCCCGCCCGAAAAGCGCGGCGACCTGAAGCAGCAATGGTCGGAATACCAGTCGCAGCCGCCGCGGGAGCGGCAGGGCGCGGCGGCACCAAAACGAAAGCCGCCGCCGAGGAAACCGGCCGCGCCGGCCTCCGCGGAGTGAACGCTGCCGCCGCGGAGGCGACCCCGGGCATCGCCCGGCGCCTTGCCAGCATGCTGTACGAGGCGATCCTGCTGTTTGCCATCGCCTTCTTCGCGGGTTTCGCCTTCTACTTCGCTTCCCGCGGCGCGCCGCTCGAGGGCTGGTTGCGGGCCGCGCACCAGCTGCTGCTGTGCGCGGTGTTCGCGGCCTATTTTCTGTGGTGCTGGTTGCGCGGCGGCCAGACCCTGGCGATGAAGGCCTGGCGCATCCGGCTGGTGCAAGTGTCGCCGCGCAAGGCGCTGCTGCGCTTCTTTCTGGCGTTGCTGCTGGTGCCCACCGGAATCTCGCTGCTGTGGGCGCTGATGGATCGCGAGCGCCAGTTCCTGCACGACCGGCTCGCCGGCACGCGGCTGGTGGCGGCCTAGCGCCGCTCCACCAGCCACATCATCAGCACGGCGGCGAGAAAGAATGCCGCCGCGGGCAGCGCGGCGGCGGCGAACGGCGGCCAATTCTGCAGCAGGCCGATATGCGAGAACAGGCCGTTCAGCATGTGGAAGAAGATGCCGAGCAAGATGCCCAGGAATACTTTCAAGCCGACCATGCCCGAGCGCGAATGCATGTAGGCGAACGGCAGTGCCAGCGCCATCATCACCAGGGCTGCAACCGGATAGAACAATTTCTTCCACAAGGCGATTTCGTAGCGCTCGGTCTTCTGCCGGTTGCCGGCGAGGTGCTGCGTGTAGCGGTACAGGCTCCACGCCGACATGCGCTCCGGCACCACGGTGAGGACATTGATCAGCTCGGGCGTCACCGCCGTGCGCCAGTCGGTCTGCGGCATGCGCGTGGTGCGCGGGCCGTCCGCCGTGAAGCGCGTCTGCACCACTTCGCGCAGGCGCCACAAACCCGTGCCGCGATGTTCGCCCGTCGCCGCGGAGGTGATGCTCTGCAGGCGATAGCCGGCGTCGAATTCGTAGATGCGCACGCCGGAAAGGCGGTGCGCCTCGCGCGCCTCGCGCACGTTGATGAACGAGCGCTCGTCCCTGAACCAAAGGCCGGAACGCAGGTTCTGAGCGATCGCCGAGCTCAGCGCGCGCATGCGCACCTTCTGCGCCGCCTCCTCCGCAGCGGGCCCCACCCATTCGCCGATGGCGAAGGTGGCGACGGCGAATACCAGCCCGAGCTTGCACAGCATCCACCCGGCCTGCCCCGGCGACATGCCGGCGCCGCGCATCACCGTAAACTCCGAGTTGTTCGCCAGCTGCGCCAGGACGTACAGGGTGCCGATCAGCACCGACACCGGAATCAGCTCGTAGGCGTGCGTCGGCATCGACAGCAGCACGAACATGAACACCTGCCGCAGCTGGTATTCGCCCCTGCCCAGGTCGCGGAATTCGGCCAGCAGGTCGAAGAACGCAAACAACCCCAGAAAGCCGAGCAGGATGAAGCCCACCGCGGCGACGACCTCGCGCGCGAGGTAGCGATTCAAAGTGGGGCTGGCTGCGGCCATGTCCTCAGTTCGCGAACCGCAGCCGCCGCAGCGAGGTGCGCTGGATGAACAGCACGACCACCGCGGTGAGCATGACCGCGTGCACCAGCCACCAGCCTACGGAAAAATCGAGCCTGCCCTGCGCCACCCGCGCCTGGCTTACCGTCAGCAGGTTCGAGTAGACGAGATAGGTGAGCAGCGCGAACAGCAGGTTGATCGAGCGGCCGGCGCGTGGATTGACGAAACTCATCGGGATCGCGAGCAGCGACAGGATCAGCGCCGACAGGGGCACGCCGATGCGCCACAGCAACTCCGAGAGGTTGATGTTGCTGGGATTCTGCACCAGAGCCAGCGTCGACAGGCTCTTGTGCGTGGGCGCGGGCGCCTCGCCGGTCGAGGACTCGACGCGGGCCGCGTAGCGCTGGAAGTCCATCACCCGGTACTCGGCCTCGCCCGGCACGCCCTCGTAGCGGCGGCCATCGAGCAGCACGATGTAGCGATCGCCGTTGGGCGCGACCTCCACGGTGCCTTTCTGGCTGAACATCACGCCGTTGCGCCCATGCTGCACGGAATTGACGAACACGTTTTGCACCGCGGAGCGATCCCCGGTCACTGACTCGACGAAAAACACGCTGTCCCGCGAGCGCGACTCGCCGAACACGCCCGGATCCACGCGCGACAGGTCATCGCGCGCATCCACGCGGCTGCGATATTTTTCGGCCATCTGCACCGTCCAGGGCGCGATGCCCAGGGACAGCATCGCGATCACGGCCACCAGCGGCAGGGCAAACAGCAGCACCGGCCGGATCCATGCGGCAAGCGACAGGCCGGAGTTGAACCAGATCACCATCTCCGAGTCGCGGTAGCTGCGCGTGACGGTCAGCAACACTGTGATGAACAGCGTCAGCGACAGCAGCACCGGCAGCGCGTTCAGCGCAAAGAAGCCGAGGAAGGCGACGACCGCATCCGATGGGATCTTGCCGCCCGCCGCCTGTCCGAGCAGCCGCACCAGTCGCGTGG
This sequence comes from Betaproteobacteria bacterium, assembly GCA_011391295.1. GTDB lineage: Bacteria > Pseudomonadota > Gammaproteobacteria > Burkholderiales > SG8-39 > JAABQT01. The sequence goes on along the minus strand of JAABQT010000015.1, from coordinate 1,138 downwards.
TGAGCGCGATCAGGAACAGCGTCAGGAACACTGCCGTTGCCAGTTGCCCGAACTCGCGCAGCAGCGCGCGGAGAAAGATCATGCGATACTTAAATTGATCATTTCAAGGGAGAATCCGGTGGAATTTAGCATACGGGCGCTGGCGCCCGAGAGCGCCAGGACCGGGTGCCTGGTACTCGGCGCCTACAAGGCGCGCGGCGCGGCCGCCCCGGTACTGACCCGCGCCGCGCGGGCGGCGGACCGCGCTGCGCGCGGGCGATTGCGAGAAGTGCTGGCGCGCGGCGACTTGAGTGCGAAAGCGGGCTCGACGCTGCTCCTGCACAGGATTCCGGGCCTGGCCGCGGAGCGCGTGCTGCTGGTCGGCCTCGGCGAGCAAGAGGAGTTCGGAGAAACCGCGTTCAGGGACGCGGTGCGCGGTGCAGCGAGCGCATTGAAGTCGCTGGGCGCGCGCGACGCCTTCATGTACCTCCTGGATTTCAAGGTGGGCCGCCGCCCCGTGCATTGGAACCTGCGCCATGCGGTGCAAGGCATGCGCGAGACGTTTTACCGGTTCGACCAGCTCAAGACGCAGAAAAAGGCCGCGCCTCCCGCTCTGAGCGCGGTGACGCTGGCCGTGCACGGCGGGCCGGTGACGTTGCAGGCGCAGGCGGCGCTGCGGGAGGCGACAGCCACGGCGGATGGCGTCGACTTGGCGCGCACCCTGGGCAACCTGCCGCCCAACATCTGCACGCCCGCCTACCTGGCCGACGAGGCGCGCAAGCTCGCGCGCCAATACAAGCTGCGCCTCGAGGTGCTCGAGCGCCGCGACATGCAGCGGCTCGGCATGGGCGCCCTGCTCGCGGTCACCCGGGGCTCGCACCAGCCGCCCAAGCTGATCGTGCTGCGTTATGCAGGCGGCGCGAAGAAAGCCAAGCCGATGGTGCTGGTCGGCAAGGGCATCACCTTCGATACGGGCGGCATTTCCCTCAAGCCCGCCGGCGAAATGGACGAGATGAAGTACGACATGTCCGGCGCGGGCAGCGTCCTCGGGACGCTGCGCGCGCTGGCCGGCATGAAGGCCCCGGTGAACGTGATCGGGCTCATCGCGGCGTGCGAAAACATGCCCGGGGGCGCCGCCTCCCGGCCCGGGGATGTGGTG
>JAABQT010000152.1 GCA_011391295.1 Betaproteobacteria bacterium | reverse complement strand
ATCTGCGCGAAGGCGCGAAGGAACTGGATGCCGCGCCCAGGCCGAAGCTCGTGCCGGTACCGCCGCCGGCTGCCAGGAAACGCAGGGCAGCTGCGCCCGACAGCGGCATCCTGGTGGTGGGCGTCGATCGGCTGCTGACCCAACTCGCCAAGTGCTGCAAGCCGGTGCCGCCCGATCCGATCCAGGGCTTCGTCACGCGTGGGCGCGGCGTGTCGATCCACCGCCGGGACTGCGCGAGCCTGCAGCGCCTGGCGCAGGCCGACAGCGCACGCCTGCTCGATGCGCAATGGGGCAGTGGTGTCGGCGCCTACGGCGTCGACATGGTGGTGACGGCGAGCGACCGGCCGGGGCTGCTGCGCGACATCGGCGATGCACTCGCGCGCGAGCGTATCAATGTCACGGCGGTGCGAACGAGGAGCCGCGACGATCTGGCGTCCATGCGCTTTTCGTTTACGATCGGCGACCTGGCGCAATTGAAGCGCGCATTTTCCGTGGTGCGCGAGGTGGCAGGAGTGATGCGGGTGGCGCGGGGGTGAGATGAACGAACTGCTTTCCGGGCTGAGGGAACTCCTCGGTAATCCTGTGGTGCAATCGAGCCTGCTGCCGCTGGCGGCAGGATTGGTTTGCGCTGCCGTACTCTACCCGCTGCGCCTGGAGGGGCTCGCGGCGTTCGCGGGATTCATCGCGGCCGTGATCGCCATCGGCAACTTCGCCTTCGAGCCGCTCACGGTGACGCGCAAGATCGTGGTCCTGGGCGCTACAGCGGCGATCCTCGGCGCGCTCTTCGATCTGGCGGTCAAGCCGACACGGCTCAGCGCACCGGTGCTCGGCGCTGTGTTCGGCGCCGCCACGCTCTGGGTGTTCGCCTCGGTGCTCGGCCAGAAAATCCCGCTGGAAGTCGCGACGCTCGGCGCCGGCGTGGTGGCGCTGAGCGCATGGCTGGTGTCGGCCACCGTCTCGCTGCACTACGACTCAGCGCGTGCCGGCGCCGCCGGGCTGGCGCTGGGTCTGGGCGCGGGCGTGTCCGCGGTGCTGGGGGCGTCGGCGCTGATCGGCCAGTACGGCATGGCGCTCGGTGCGGCCTGCGGCGGCTTCCTGCTCCTGCTGATGATCTTCGGCCCGCGCGTGTCGGCCGGGATTTCCCTCACGCTCACCGCCTCGGTGCTCGCCGCGCTGCTCTCGGCCGGTGCGGTGCTGCTCGCGCAACTGCATTGGGCATCGCTCGCTGCGCTAGCGCTGGTGCCGGTGTTCGTCCGTCTGCCTCTGCCGGCTTCGCCGCTGTGGATGAGACCGGTGGTGGCGAGTGTTTACGGCCTGCTGGCTGCGGGCGGCGCATGCGCGCTCGCCTGGCTTGCGCCACGCGGCTGGACCTTTTAAGCTCATTGAACCGGCACCCCAAAGGAGCTTCCTGCATGACACGATTCACATTCGGCGCCCTGGCGCTCGCCTTGCCTCTGGCTGCGTCCGCGGCGCCGGAAAACTACACGCTCGACCCCTATCACACCTATGCGCACTTCGCGGTGGATCACTTCGGCGTGTCCCTGATGTGGGGCCGCTTCGACAGGTCCGCCGGCAAGTTCATGCTCGACCGCGCAGCCAGGAAAGGCTCGCTTGAACTCGACGTCGAGACCGCCTCGCTGACCACGGGCGACAACGACAAGGGCAGCCGGCCGCGTTCGCGCGACGAGCACCTGAGGAGCGCCGACTTCTTCAACGTTGCGGAATTTCCGCGCATGAGCTTCAAGGCCGACAAGGTGAAGTTCGACGGCGACAACCCGACCGAGGTCACGGGTCAACTCACGCTGCTCGGCGTCACCAGGCCACTCACGCTGAAGATGGAGCGCTGGGTGTGCCGCGACCATCCTTTCAGCAAGAAGCCGATGTGCGGCGGCAACGCCAGCGGCGCGATCAAGCGCTCGGAATTCGGCATGAAGTACGCCCTGCCGGCGGTCGGCGACGATATCCGCCTGTACGTGGAGTTCGAGGGCTACAGGGACTGAGTTCGCTTACAGGCGGGGCAGCAGCAACACCAGCCAGACGATTCCCGTCGTGGCGAGCGAGATCATGACTGCTGCACTGCCATAGTCCTTGGCGCGCTTGGCGAGTTCGTGGTCTTCCAGCGACACGCGGTCGACCACCGCCTCGATCGCCGAATTGAGCAGTTCCACCACCAGCACCATCAGCACGCTACCGGCGAGCAGCGCGCGTTCCAGGCCGTCGTTGCCCAGCCAGAGCCCGAGCGGAACGAGCACGGCGGTCAGCATTAATTCCTGGCGGAAGGCATCCTCGTGGCGCAGGGCGGCAGCCAGGCCGTCGAGCGAGTAGCGCGCGGCATTGAGGATGCGCCGCATGCCCGTCGCGCCCTTGTGCGGGTTCTTCATCAGACCTGCGCAGGCGGTGGGGGAAGTTTCATCACGGCGTGCCAGCCTACAGCAGGTCCGGCGCCACGACCGCTCGCACCACGACCTTGCCCCCGTCCTCGAGCGCGCGGTTGCTCAGCCACCAGGCGCCGCCCTTCTTCACGCTCCAGGACGCAGCACTGCCGGAGACGAGAAACGCGGCCACGCTGCCCAGGTCGGGCTGGTGGCCGACCACCACCACTGCGCTGCGGTGCCCAGGCCACTCGGCGGCGCCGAGGATCTCCGCGACCGAGGCGCCCGGGGCGAGCAGTTCCAGGGTCCGTACCGGGACGCCGAGTGCCTGCGCGGTCTCCTGCGCCCGCAGCGCCGGACTGGCCAGCACCAGGAACTTCGCGGGCAGGCGCTGCAGCAACCAGGCAGCGACCTGCGCCGCGTGCTTCTTGCCGCGGGGCGTGAGCCGCCGCTCGAGGTCGGGCGCGCGGTCTTCGGCCTCGGCGTGGCGCCATAGAATCAGGTCCATGTTGCTGTGAACGCTCCCGCTGCAATCTAGTTCCGCGGACAAGTCGCTTCAGTTAAACTCCCGCTCCTCGTTCCACCAGGCGCGTAGCTCAGCTGGTTAGAGCACTACCTTGACATGGTAGGGGTCGTTGGTTCGAGTCCAATCGCGCCTACCAATAACTTGCCGAACATCAAGCTCCCAGACGGCTCGGTGAAATCCTTTCCGGGCCCGGTCACGGTCGCCGAAGTGGCGCAGGCTATCGGCGCGGGATTGGCGCGTGCGGCGCTCGCCGGAAAGGTCGACGGCAAGCTCGTCGACACCGGGTATTGCATCCAGGGTGACGCCGCGCTCGCCATCGTCACTGAGCGGGATCCGGAGGGCCTGGAGATCATCCGGCACTCGACCGCGCACCTGCTCGCCCAGGCGGTGAAGGAGCTGCACCCCGAAGCGCAGGTGACCATCGGGCCGGTGATCGACAACGGCTTCTTCTACGACTTCTCGTACAAGCGGCCGTTCACTCCCGAGGATCTCATGGCGATCGAGAAGCGCATGGCCGAGATCGCCAAGAAGGACCTGCCCGTGAGCCGCCG
>JAABQT010000151.1 GCA_011391295.1 Betaproteobacteria bacterium | reverse complement strand
TTTCGCCGTCAGGGTGAGCTCTACAAGGCGGAGATCATCGCCTCCATCCCGGCGAAGGAGGCGATCTCCCTGTACGGCCAGGGCGGCTGGGTCGACCTGTGCCGCGGGCCGCACGTGCCCTCCACCGGCAAGTTGAAGGTGTTCAAGCTGATGCGCGTAGCGGGCGCCTACTGGCGCGGCGACTCGAAGAACGAGATGCTGCAGCGCATCTACGGCACGGCCTGGGCGAAGAAGGAAGACCAGGAGGCCTACCTGAAGATGCTGGAGGAGGCCGAGAAGCGCGACCACCGGCGACTCGGCACCCAACTGGACCTGTTTCACATGCAGGAGGAGGCACCCGGGCTGGTGTTCTGGCATCCCAAGGGCTGGACGCTGTGGCAACAGGTCGAGCAGTACATGCGCGGTGTGTACCGCGACAACGGCTACCAGGAAGTGCGCGGCCCGCAGATCCTCGACAAGAGCCTGTGGGAGCGCACCGGCCACTGGCAGAACTTCCGCGACAACATGTTTACCACGGCCTCCGAGAACCGCGACTACGCGCTCAAGCCGATGAACTGCCCGGGCCACATCCTGATCTACAACAAGGCAATCCGCAGCTACCGCGACCTGCCGCTGCGCTACGGCGAGTTCGGCGCCTGCCACCGCAACGAGCCCTCGGGCGCACTGCACGGGCTGATGCGCGTGCGCGGCTTCGTGCAGGATGATGGGCATGTCTTCTGCACTGAAGCGCAGGTGCTGGACGAGTGCGTGGCCTATACCGCGCTACTGCAGAAGGTGTACGCGCATTTCGGCTTCACCGACATCATCTACAAAGTGGCGACGCGCCCCGCGGCGCGCATCGGCGAGGACGCTGCCTGGGACAAGGCGGAGCACGCGCTGCAGGAAGCGCTGCGCCGCTCGGGCGTTGCCTTCGCGCTGTCGCCCGGGGAGGGCGCGTTCTACGGCCCCAAGATCGAGTATTCGCTCAAGGACGCCATCGGGCGGGTCTGGCAGTGCGGCACCATGCAGGTGGACTTCAGCATGCCGGGCCGCCTGGGCGCGCAGTACGTGGGTGAGGACAACGCGCGCCATACGCCGGTGATGCTCCACCGCGCCATCGTCGGCTCGATGGAGCGATTCCTCGGCATCCTGATCGAGCATTTCGGCGGCGCCTTCCCGCTGTGGCTCTCGCCCGAGCAAGTGGTGGTGTTGAACATCTCGGAGCACCAGGCGGACTACGCCAAGAGCGTGGCGGAGACGCTGCGCAAGGCCGGTTTTCGCGCCGTGGAAGATTTGCGAAACGAGAAAATTTCCTATAAGATT
>JAABQT010000150.1 GCA_011391295.1 Betaproteobacteria bacterium | reverse complement strand
CCGCGGCCTTCGGCGTCTCCACCACCGCGAAGATGTCGCCGCGCTTCACCTTGTCGCCGCGCTTCACCTTCCACTCGAGGAGCTTGCCTTCGTCCATGTCGGCGCCGAGGGAGGGGAGCTTGAATTCGATCATGCGAAGAGTCCTTTCACGGCGGCGACGATCTTCTCGGGCTGCGGCAGCGCCGCCTCCTCCAGGTGCTTCGCGTACGGCACCGGCACCTCCTCGCTGCACACGCGCGCCACAGGCGCATCGAGCTCGTAGAAGGCTTGTTCCATCAGGCGCGCCATGACTTCCGCCGCGAGCCCGCCGCTCCTCCAGCCCTCGTCCACCACCACGCAGCGGCGCGTCTTCTTCACCGACTCGAGCACGGGCGCGAGATCGAGCGGGCGCAGCACTCGCAGGTCGATCACCTCGCCGTCCACCTCTTCCGCGGCCTTCAGCGCTTTCGGCAGGCACCCGCCGTAGGTGACGATCGTCACGCGGCCTCCTTCGCGCCTCACCTTCGACGAAGCGATGTCCACCTTTTCCCCGGACACCTCCCCCTTCGTCTCGAAGAGCGCGGGGTACTCGAACAGGAGTACCGGATCCGGATCGGCGAGCGCGGCGGCGAGCATGCCGCGCGCATCCTCGACAGTCGCGGGCGCGACGATCCTGATGCCCGGGATGTGCCCGTACCAGCCCTCCAGGCTGTGCGAGTGCTGCGCGGCGAGCTGGCGGCCGGCGCCGGTGGCCATGCGCACCACGAGCGGCACCGAGAACTGCCCGCCCGACATGTGCCGCAGCAGCGCCGCGCTGTTCACGATCTGGTCGAGCGCGAGCAGGCTGAAGTTCACCGTCATCACTTCCACGATCGGGCGCATGCCACCGAGCGCCGCGCCGATGCCCGCGCCGGTGAAGCCGAGCTCCGAGAGCGGCGTGTCGCGCACGCGCTCGGGGCCGTACTTCTCCAGCAGCCCCTTGCTCACCGCGTAGGTGCCGCCGTACCTGCCGACGTCCTCGCCCATGAGGAAGACGCGCTCGTCCTTTCCGAGCGCTTCGTCGAGCGCCTGGCGCAGCGCCTCGCGGTAGGTGATCGCGCTCATTGCGGCGTGTAAACGTCCGCAGTCAGATGCTCCGCCGGCTCCCAGGTGCCGGCCTCGGCGAACGCGACCGCCTCGTCCACCTCGGCCTGCGCGGCGGCATCCAACTCGAGGAAGCGCTCCTCGGTGAGATCGCCCTGCGCCTTGAGGCGCGCGGTGAACGTGTGGATCGGTCCGCGCGTCTTCCACGCCTCCACTTCGCTTTTCTCCCGATACAACTCCGGGTCGAACATCGAGTGCGCGCGGAAGCGGTAGGTCTGGAATTCCACGAAGATCGGGCCCTTCTTCGCCGCGTGCTCGCGCGCGCGCCGCGCGGCTTCGTGCACGGCGACGACGTCCATGCCGTCCACCTTGAGCGTCGCCATGCCGTAGGAAGCGGCCTTCACGCACAGGTCGGTCTGCGCTTCCGAGCGCTCGAGCGCCGTGCCCATGGCGTAGAGATTGTTCTCGCACAGATACGCGACCGGCAGGCCCCAGAGCGCCGCGAGGTTCATCGACTCGTGGAACGCGCCTTCGGCCACCGCGCCCTCGCCGAAGAAGCACGCTGTGACGCGCTTTTCCTTCTGCAGCTTCGCGGCGAGCGCGAGGCCGGCCGCGAGCGGCAATCCCCCGGCGACGATGGCATTGCCGCCGTAGAAGCGCGTCTGCGCATCGAACAGGTGCATCGAGCCGCCGCGCCCGCGCGAGCAGCCCTCCTGCTTGCCGTACATCTCGGCCATGATGGCGTCCATGGACACGCCGCGCAGCAGCGCGTGGCCGTGCTCGCGATAGGTGGCCACGATATTGTCCTCGGGCTCGAGGGCGCGCATCGCGCCCGCGGCGACCGCCTCCTCGCCGATGTACAGGTGCAGGAAGCCGCGGATCTTCTGCTGCCCGTAGAGCTCGGCGCATTTTTCCTCCATGCGGCGGATGCGCAGCATGTCGGCGAGCAGCGCGAGCGAGAGCTTTGCGGGGAGCTTCACCTTGCCGGCGGGCGGCGGCGGCACCTTCATGCGCCCTCCTCCAGCGTGGAGGTGTCGCCCTCGGGCAGCCCGAGCTCGCGCGCCTTGAGCAGCCGCCGCATGATCTTGCCGCTCCTCGTGCGCGGCAACGCCGTCGCGAACGCGATCTCCTTCGGCGCCACCGCCGCGCCGAGGCGCTTCCTCGCGTGGCCGAGGATCGACAGGCGCAGTTCCTCGCTCGGCTCGTTGCCGGGCTTCAACTCGACGAAGGCTTTCACCATTTCGCCCAGCATCGGATCGGGCTTGCCGATGACCCCGGCCTGCGCGACCGCCGGGTGCTCCATGAGCGCGCTCTCCACCTCGAACGGGCCGATCAGGTGCCCCGCGGACTTGATGACGTCGTCGGCGCGCCCTACGAACCAGTAGTAGCCGTCGGCGTCGCGCCTGGCGAGGTCCCCGGTGAAGTACCACCCTTGCGCAAAGCACTTGCGGTAGCGCTCCTCCTGGTCGAGGTAGCCGCGGAACATCGAGGGCCAGCCGGCGCGCAGCACGAGCTCGCCTTGCTCGTCGGGCGCCTCGACCCAGCGGATGCCCTTCGCGTCGCGGTGCGCGATCGCGGCCTCAACGCCGGGAAGCGGCTTGCCCATCGAGCCGGGCTTGACGTCCATCGCCGCAGTGTTGGCGATCATGATGCCGCCGGTCTCGGTCTGCCACCAGTTGTCGTGGATCGGCATGCCGAAGGCGTCCATGCCCCACCACACGGCCTCCGGGTTGAGCGGCTCGCCGACGCTCGCGATGAAGCGCAGGCTCGGGTACGCGCGCCGCTTCGCAACTTCCGCGCCCGCCTTCATCAGCATGCGGATCGCGGTGGGCGCGGTGTACCAGACGGAGACCTTCTCGGCCTCGAGGATCGCGTACCAGCGCTCGGCGTCGAACTCGGCCTCGTCCACCACGCTCGTCACGCCGTGCAGCAGCGGCGCGACGATGCCGTAGGAGGTGCCGGTGATCCAGCCGGGGTCGGCGGTGCACCAGAAGATGTCCTCGTCGTGCAAGTCGAGCGCCACCGTTCCGGTCGCGTAGTGCATCACCGCGGCGCCGTGCACGTGCTGCGCGCCCTTCGGCATGCCCGTGGTGCCGCTGGTGAAGTGCAGGAAGGAGGGATCATCGGGCGAGGTGCGCTCGATCTCGAAGCGCTCCGAGGCCGCATCGATCATCGTCCGCGCTTCGCCGGAGTCGACCTTCAGGACGTGCGCGAGCGTCGGCATGGCGCCGGCGATCTTCTTTACCTTGCGCTCGTAGAGCGCCTCGGTGGTGACCAGCACCTTGCCGTGGCCGAGGTTGATGCGCGTTTGCAGCGGCTCCGGGCCGAAGGCGGCGAACAGCGGCGACACTACGGCGCCGCATTTCAGGCCGCCGAGCACTGCCGCGTACAGCTCGGGAATGCGGCCGCAGAGCACGATCACCGCGTCGCCCTTGGCCACGCCGAGCGAGCGGTAGACGTTGGCGAAGCGGTTGGACAGCGCGGCGAGCTCGCCGTAGGTGATGTCGCGGCGCGTCTCGTCCATGCCGAGCCAGCGCAGCGCGACGCGCGATGCGCGCGGGCCCGCCGCGTGGCGATCCACCGCCTCGTGCGCGATGTTCAGGCCGCCGCCGGGCAGACCGGCGAGCGCGCGGCGCGCCTCGTCCCAGGGCGACTTGCGGATGATGTGCGGGCGATCCACGCCGTTCATGCTGGGACAAGGCGTTCCGCTCCCCTTTGACCTGCGTCAAGCACCCCTGCGGTGCGCCCGCAACAATCCCGCCATGGCCGAGTACCCGCTGCATCTGGTGCGCAGGCGCGCGCTGGCCGACGGACGCAAGGTGACCGTGCGGCCGATCCGCGTCGACGACGAAGGCGCGGAGAAGAAGTTCTTCGACCACCTGTCCACGCAAAGCCGGCAGCAGCGCTTCCTGAATGCCGTCAATGCGCCCAGCGACAAGCTGATTCATTTCTTTTCGCGCATCGACTATGAGCGCCACATGGCTTTCGTGTGCGAGGCCGAAGGGGGCGACCTGGTCGGCGAGGCGCGTTATGTCGCCAACGCGGACGGGCGCAGCTGCGAATTCGGCGTGGTGGTCGCCGACGACTGGCGTCACGGCGGAGTCGCCAGCTTGCTGATGGACGCCCTGATCCGCGCGGCGCAGGCGCGCGGCCTGGAATCCATGGAGGGCATGGTGCTGCGCGAGAACGCCGAGATGCTGCGCTTCGCGAAGACGCTCGGTTTCGTCGCCAGCACGGACCCCCTGCGGCAGGCCATGGTGCGCGTGACGAGGAAGCTTTGAGCGCCCCGGTGTTCCGGGCGCACGCCCTGACCAGGACCTACCGCATGGGCGAGGCCGAGGTGCACGCGCTGCGCGGCGTGGCGATGGTCGAGGACGGGCTCAGACCCGGCGCGCGCGTGATCGTCTACCCCTCGGACGCCCTGCGCGACGGCGCGAAAATCGAGATCACGTCCGGGACCCGGTGAAGGGCGCGCTCGACGGGATTGAAGCGGTGATCTTCGACCTGGACGGCGTGGTGACGCGTACCGCGAGGGTGCATGCGCACGCCTGGAAGGAAGCTTTCGATTCCCTGCTTGCGCGCGCCGGGCAGCCGCCGTTCGATGCCGCGGCGGGCGAGGCGCGCGAGTTCGCCCTATGACGCCGGCGTGCCGCGGCGGTAGATCACGTGGTACACCAGCGCCACCAGCACGCTGCCGCCGACGAGATTTCCGGCGATCACCGGCACGAGGTTGGTCC
>JAABQT010000149.1 GCA_011391295.1 Betaproteobacteria bacterium | reverse complement strand
CGATCGTGGCCGACCCGACGCCGATCCGCGACGCCGACGTGCTGCTGGTGGAGTCCACCTACGGCAACCGCAACCACAAGAGCCTGGTGCAGACGCTGGACGAGTTCGCGTTCGCGCTGAACGACACGCTCGCCTCGAAGAAGGGCAACGTCGTCATCCCGTCCTTCGCCGTCGGTCGCACGCAGGAGATCCTGTCGCTGATGGGCGAGCTGCAGGCCGCGGGCCGACTGCCGAAGCTCGATGCCTACGTGGATTCGCCGATGGCGAGCGCCGCCACGCGCATCACGCTGCGCCACGCCAAGCTGCCGCAGCTGGAGCGCGTGCGCTTCACCGAGAGCACCGAGGACTCGATGAAGATCAACTCGATCCGTTCCGGCGCGGTGATCATCTCGGCGAGCGGCATGTGCGAGGGCGGGCGCATCAAGCACCACCTGCGCTACAACCTGCCGCGCAAGGAATGCGCCGTGGTGTTCGTCGGTTTCCAGGCCGCGGGCACGCTCGGCCGGCGCATCGTCGAGGGCGCGAAACGCGTGCGCATCTACGGCCAGGATGTGCCGGTGCGCGCCAAGGTATTCACCATCGGCGGGCTGTCGGCGCATGCCGACCGCGATGCGCTGCTCGCTTGGCTGTCAAGGTTCAGGCGTGCGCCGCGGCAGACCTGGGTCGTGCACGGCGAGCCGCTCGCCGCCCACGCGCTGCGCGATGCCGTGCGCGAGCGCTTCGGCTGGCGCGCCGAGGTGCCCGCGGCAGGGCAGTCCGTCGCGCTGGGCTAGCCGGTCGCGCCGAGCGCCGCGAGCGCCTTCGGGTCGGTGAGCGTGATGCGCTCGCGCTCGAGCCTCACCCAGCCGCGGGTCTCGAAGGACCTTAGAAGCCTGCTTACTATTTCGCGCACGCTGCCCAGCTCGTCCGCGAGCTTCTGGTGTGTCGCTTCGATTACCGGGCCGCGGTGGATCAGGAGTTGCGCCAGGCGCTCGTCGAGCCTGCGGAACGCCACCTCTTCGACCAGCTGCATCACTTCCGCGAGCCGCTCGCCGTACATGCCGAACACGAAGCGCCGGAACGGCTCGTGTTCGAGCAGCAGGGCGTTGAACTCGGCCGGCGGCAGGTTGAGCAGCACCACGTCGTCCTCGGCGATGCCGCGCGCGGCGTAGTCCGAGTGTCCCAGGAGGCACCCGCCGGACAGGATGCAGCCCTGGCCCGGATCGACGCGGTACAGCATGATCTCGCGGCCGCTCGGCGCGCTCATCGCCACGCGCACCGCGCCCTGCAGCACCAGCGGAAAGCCGCGGCAGGGCTGGTCCGCGTCGAACAGGATGCTGCCCGCGGGAACGCGCAGGAGCTGCGCTTCGGCCAGCAGGCGCTCGAGAGACGGCGCCGCCAGCTGCTGGAACACGGGGAAGCGCTCAAGAAGCAGGCGGCGGGTGCTTTCGGCCGTGAGTGAATTGGGCATGGCCGAAGCGTACGCAGGCGATTGGCGCGAATCAACCGGATGATCGAGGGTTTCGACACCGGCTACTATCTCAGGCACGGGATGCTGTCGCGCCAATCCCGGAAAGCACTGGAGCGCTACCGTGCCACTCGCGGCGCACAGGCGAGGTGAGGATGAATCCACTGCCCGACGCACCGGTCCGCAGCCCGTCCCGATGGCTCGTTCGGCTCCTCGTCCTGCTTGTCGTGCTGAGCGCCGCGGCGGCGGCGTTCCTCGGGCTGCGCACCTATCGCACCTACACCCTGCTCGTCGCGGCCTACGAAGTGGGTCGGCCCGAGCTGAGCAACATCCGGCCGTGGATGACCCTGCGCTACGTGGCCGTCGCGTACCGGGCGCCCGAGAGCGCGTTGCGCGAGCGCCTGGGCATTCCGGCATCAACAATCCCGGACACGACGCTGAAGGTTCTTGCCGGGCGCGCGGAGATCTCGCGCCCCGAGTACATGCAGCGCGTGCAGCGCGCGATCGTCCAGGTGGCGCCCGGCCCCGCGCCGCCGCGCAGCAGCGATGCAGCGCCCGCCGATGATGGGCGCAGCGAAGACTTCATCTCCGCGGTCCTGGTCTACGGGTACCCCGCGCTCGCGCTGACGCTCTTCCTGGGTGCGCTCGGCGTGCCGCTGCCCTCGGGCCTGTTGATGGTCGTCGCTGGATCGCTCGCCGCACAAGGGCGCATGACTTGGCTGCTCGTGGTCGCGGTCGCGCTGGCAGCCTCGGTCGCGGGCGATCTCGCCGGCTATGGCGTCGGGCGCGTGCTCGGCGGCGAGTTCCTGGAGCGCCGAGGGCGCTGGATCGGACTCACGCGCGAGCGACGCGCACGCGTCGAGCGGCTCTTCCTGCGCTGGGGCGCCCTGAGCGTGCTTCTGAGCCGATCGCTCGTTTCGATCCTGAGCTCGGCCGTGAACCTGGTCGCCGGCGCAGGCCGCTATCCCATGCTCGCGTTCACGGCGTACGGGGTGGTTGGACGCATAGCCTGGACTTCGGCGTACGCGGGTCTCGGGTACGTCGCGGCGAGCGGGCTCGAATTCGAGCCCGCCGCGGACTTCCTCAGGAACCTGACGGGCCTGCTCATCGCGCTTGCCTTGGTCGCCGGTGCAGCCTTCGCCGTGCGACGGCGGCTCGCGTAGCCAGCCACGAGCCTGGCCCACGCGCCACTCAGGCGCGTTTCGACTCCATGGGGCAGGTGCTCAGGCCAAACAGCGCGTACGCCGGGCAGAAGCGAAACAGCCCCGTGGCGAGCGGCACGAAGCCGATCAGCCCCAGCCAGCGCGCGGGACCTTCCAGCACGAAGACCAGCGCCAGGAGCGCGATTCCGGCCAGGATGCGCAGGGTTCTGTCCATGCTGCCGATGTTGACTTTCATGATTCTCTCCTCGTTGCAAGTCAGCAAGTCGCTTGACGCGCACAGTGTTGCGCACTGCGCGCGGCGCCGTCTGTGACCCAGGTTCCGCAGGCCTGTGGAACCGCAGTCACAGACGATCCGTCGTGGCGCAGGCTATGCTGTGGCAATCCAAATTGATGGAGGTCAACATGTCGATCGAACGAATGATCAGAATCTTTGCAGGAATCTTTGTGCTCGCATCGCTCGCGCTCGGACTGTGGGTCAACCAGAACTTCTTCTGGCTGACCGCGTTCGTCGGTGCCAACCTGCTGCAGAGCGGCTTTACGCGCCTCTGCCCGCTGGAATCCATCCTGAAGAAGCTCGGCGTGCGTACCGCCGGTGGGGCCTGCGCGTGAGCGAGCCGGTCCAGGTCGCCTGCCCGGCGTGCCTCGCCGCCAACCGCGTCCCCGCGGCGCGCATCGGCGAGGACCCCAAGTGCGGCAAGTGCGGCGCGGCGCTGCTGGACGGAGCGCCCGCCGAATTGGGCGAGGAGCAGTTCGAGCAGTTCATTGCGCGCACCGGGCTGCCGGTGATCGCCGACTTCTGGGCGCCCTGGTGCGGTCCCTGTCGCGCCATGGCGCCGCAATTCGAGCGCGCCGCACGCGAGCTCAAGGACCGGGTGCGCCTGGTCAAGGTGAATACCGAAGCGGCTCCGGGGTTGGCGGCGCGCTACGCCATCCGCGCCATCCCCACCCTGGTGCTGTTCAGGAACGGCACCGAGGCGAAGCGCACCTCGGGTGCCATGGATGCGGGAGCGCTCGCGCGATGGGCCGGCTGAAGCTCGCCTTGATCGCGCTTGCCGCGCTCGTCGCGGCCTGCGGCGAGGCGCCTGCGCCCAAGCCGGCAGCGCCGGCCGCGGTCACGGCGAAGACCGGCACCGTGGAGGTCCGCGACGTCGAGCTCACCACCTCTGCCGAGGCCGTGATCGAGGCCGTGCGCCAGTCCACCGTCTCGGCGCAGATCGCCGGGCGCGTTGTCGAGCTCAACTTCGACGTCGGCGACTTCGTGGAGAAGGGCCAGGTCATTGCGCGCATCGACGAGCGCGCGGTGACGCAGGCGGAGGCGGCAAGCGTCGCGCAGGTGCGCGAAGCGCAGGCCGCGCTCGGCAACGCGCGCGCCCAGTACGAGCGCTCCAAGCAGCTCCTCGCGCAGAAATTCATCAGCCGGGCTGCGCTCGACCAGGCCGAGGCCACGTACAAGGCGGCGCAGGCGCGCGTCACTGCGCTGCTCGCCGGCGCGGGCGCCGCGTCTACCGAAAGAAGCTTCGCCACGCTGGCCGCGCCCTACGGCGGCGTGGTATCGGCGCGCCACGTCGAACTCGGCGAGATGGCCACCCCCGGGCGGCCGATCATGACCGGGTTCGATCCGTCGACGCTGCGGGTGGTGGCCGTGGTGCCGCAGGCGCAGGTGGCGGCGATCCGCGCGATCGGCAGGGCGAAGATCGAAGTGCCCTCGCTCGGACGCTGGGTGGAGGTGACGCGCATGACCATCGTGCCCTCGGCCGACCCGCGCACGCATACCACGCAGGTGCGCCTCGAGTTGCCGGCGCACGTGCGCGGCGTCTATCCGGGCGTGTACGCGCGCGCGCATTTCGTGGTCGGCTCGGCGCCGCGGCTGCTGGTGCCGCGCGCCGCAGTGCTCAGGCGCAGCGAAGTGACCGCGGTGTATGTGGTGAACGAGGAGGGTCGCGCGCGGCTGCGCCAGATTCGCCTGGGCAGCGCGGGCGACGAAACCGCGGTCGAAGTGCTCGCGGGCCTGCAGCCCGGCGAGCGCGTGGCGCTGGAGCCGGTCAAGGCCGGAATGGCTGCGCCGGGCGCCTGACCATGGGCGTCTCCGGCCGCATCGCGCGTTTCTTCCAGGACTCGCAGCTCACGCCGCTCCTCGCGCTGGTGGCGTTCCTGCTCGGCGTGTTCGCTGTGGCGGTGACCCCGCGCGAGGAGGAGCCGCAGATCAACGTCACCATGGCGAACG
>JAABQT010000148.1 GCA_011391295.1 Betaproteobacteria bacterium | reverse complement strand
GTTAGCCGGGACGCTAGCCGTCGTAATGAAGAGCACCCATGATTCGAGGTAGTTGCCTTTGCGGAAGTGTTCGCTACGAAGTACACGGTTCTCTAGGTCGTGTGAGCCACTGCCACTGCTCCATGTGCCGAAAGGCTCACGGAACCGCATTTGCGACCTACGGCCGCGTCGAAGCAAGTGATTTCGTCCTGGTCTCCGGGGCGGGTGACATGGCCTCGTATCAGTCATCTCCAGAGGTAACACGCACCTTCTGTAAACGGTGCGGGTCGACACTGCAGTTCATGAGCACGAAACGGCCGGGGAGTTTTTCGCTAGCGCTCGGGACTCTTGATGATCACCCGGGTGTTCGGGCCTCTCTACACATCTTCGTTGGCTCGAAGGCGCCTTGGTTTGATATTACCGATGACTTACCTCAACATACTGCTCGTCCGTAGGCGCCGCAGCCGAAGCTCGACGGCTTACCACGCGTGCGAAGACAGACGAGAACCTCATTCGATAAGGTGGACACCTCGACCTGACGCGCGAAGGAGCGCCTGATCCAATGTCCTGGCTGATGTCCGCGGTCTACGACCGCATGACGCGCGAGAGCAACAAGGCCTGCCTCGATCAGTGGCGCGCAGAACTGCTGCGCGACCTCTCGGGCGCGGTGCTCGAAGCAGGCGCCGGAACCGGCGCCACCCTGCCCTACTACCCGAAGACGGTGACACGGCTAGTGCTGTGCGAGCCCGATCCCCACATGCGGCGCAAGCTGCAGGCAAAGTGCGATGCCGCGGGGGCGACGCACGTCGAGATTTCAGACGCCTCGCTCGAGGCCTTGCCCGCGGCCCCCGCCTCGCTCGACGCGGTGGTGTGTTCGCTGGTGCTTTGCTCGGTGCCCGATCAGCAAGCCGCCCTCAAGGAGATTCAGCGCGTGCTCAAGCCCGGCGGCAAGCTCGCGTTTCTCGAGCACGTGGCCGCGGACGGCAAACCGAGCCGGCTGAAATGGCAGCGCCGCATCGAGCCGGTATGGAAGCAGCTGACGGGCAACTGCCACCTGACGCGGCGCACCGAAGCCGCGATCACGGCGGCGGGATTCAACATCGAGCGCATCGAGCGCGAGAGCATCCGCAAGGTTCCGCCGATCGTGCGCCCGAGCATCCGCGGGATCGCCCGCAAGACCGGCTAGCTCGGTCGGCGTACACGCCCGCCGCTCGCGGGCCGAGCCCCCTTGCCAATTCGCCGCCGGCGATGGCACACTATCAGCATCGTGAAATATATTTCACATATATGAATATCGCCGTAAAGAGCGCCGACCGCACGGTGCAGATCCTCGAGGCCTTCGCCGCTGCGGGCGAGCCGCTCGGCATCGCCGAGCTGGCGCGGCGCCTCGCCATCCCGGTCTCGGCCTGCTACGGCCTGATCCGCACGCTCGAAGTGCGCGGCTACCTGTACGAGCTGGGCCTGCGCAAGGGCTGGTACCCGACCCTGCGCTGGCTGCAGAAGGCGCGCGCCGTCGCCGAACATGATCCGATGCTCGAGCGCGTCACCCCCCTGCTCGAGGAACTTTGCGCGGCCACCGGCGAGACGGTGGTGCTCGGCAAGCGCAGCGGCAGCAGCGTGACCTACCTGAACGTCATCGAGTCGGGCAATTCCATCCGCTACAGCGCGCAGGTCGGCGAGCGCAAGCCGCTGCATTCGAGCTCGGCCGGCAAGGCACTGCTCGGTGCGATGCCACCGGCAGAGCGCGCGGCGCTGCTCGGCGCGCTCAAGCTGACCCGCGTCACGCCAAACACGATCGTGCGGCGCGAGGCGCTCGAAAAGGACCTCGCCGCCGGCGCCAAGCGCGGCTGGTACGCGACCCGCGGGGAGAACGTGGCCGACGTGCACGCGCTCGGCGCGCCGGTGCGCATCGACGGCGAGTCCTACGCGGTGGTCCTCGCGGGGCCGGCGCACCGCATCGAAAGCACGCTGAAGACGCACGCCGCGGCGCTGCTGCGCACCGTCAAGGCGCTGGAGGCAAAGCGATGAGCGCGCAACCCAAGTCCGAAGGCACCGCCGCGAGAGTGGCGACGCCCTCGGGAATCGAAGTGCCCCTGGTGGCGACGCGCGATCTGGCGCGCGAGCCGGACCCGGAACTGCCAGGCGTCTTTCCGTTCACGCGCGGCATCTTCGCCGACGGCTATCGCGGCCGGCCCTGGACCATCCGCCAGTACTCGGGCTTCGGCTCGGCCGAGGAATCCAACCAGCGCTACCGGTTCCTGCTCGAGCAGGGACAGACCGGCCTCTCGGTGGCGCTCGACCTGCCCACGCAGTGCGGCTACGACCCGGACCACGCCATGGCGCGGCCCGAAGTCGGCAAGGTGGGCGTGTCGCTGTTCTCGCTCTCGGAGATGGAGACGCTGTTCGAGGGCATCGACCTCGGCGCGATCTCCACCTCGTTCACCATCAACGGCACGGCGGCGATCATCTACGCCATGTACCTCGCCGCGGCCGACAAGCAGGGCGTGCCGCGCGCCAGGCTCACCGGCACCATCCAGAACGACATCCTCAAGGAATACGTCGCGCGCGGCACCTGGATTTTCCCGGTGCGCCCGTCGATGCGGCTGATCGCGGATTCGGTGCTCTATTCGAACGAGGTCACCCCGCGCTTCAACGCGATCTCGATTGCCGGCGCGCACGTGCGCGACGCCGGCTGCACCGCGGTCGAGGAAATGGCCTACACGCTCGCCAACGGCCTCGCCTACGTCGACGAGCTGATCCGGCGCGGCGGTGACGTGGCGAAGTTCGCGCGCCGCCTGTCGTTTTTCTTCTACGTGCACATGGATCTGTTCGAGGAGGCGTGCAAGTTCCGCGCCGGGCGGCGCCTGTGGGCGCGGCTGCTGCGCGAGCGCCACGGCGTCACCGACGAGAAAGCGCTGCATTTGCGCTTCGGCGTGGTGTGCGGCGGCTCCTCGCTGGTCGCGGCGCAGCCCTACAACAACATCGTGCGCGTGGCGATCGAGAACCTGGCCGCCGTGCTCGGCGGGGCGCAGTCGATCTTCACCTGCGCCTACGACGAGGCGTTCCAGATCCCGACCGAGTTCTCCGCGGAGATCGCGCTGCGCACCCAGCAGATCGTGCAGCACGAGAGCGGCGTCGCCGCGACCGTCGATCCGCTCGGCGGCAGCTACTACGTCGAATCGCTCACCGAGCGCATGGAGGCCGGCATGCGCGAGGTGATGGGCGAGATCGACGCCTACGGCGGCGTGGTGAAGGCGATCGAAGAGGGCTGGCTGCAGCGGCGCATCGCCGTGCGCGCCAGGCAGAGGAAGGACGCCACCGACCGCGGCACCCGCGTGGTCGTCGGACAGAACCGCTACCGCCGGCCGGCGCAGGCCGACAGCTACGGCGAAGTGTTCCGGCTCGATCCGCAGATCGCCGCGCGCGTGCTCCAGAAGCACGCGCAGGTGAAGCGCGGCCGCGACGCGGCGCGCGCGGCGCGCGCACTCGACACGCTCGAGGCCGCGGCCGCCACCGACCAGGAAAACCTGATGCCGTTGCTCGTCGAATGCTGCCACGCCTACGCCACCGTCGGCGAGATGGTGGAACGCCTGAAGCGCTGCTGGGGCGAATTCCAGGAACCGGTGCGCCTATGAGCGCCGTCGCCAAGCGCCCTCTCGCCGGCAAGCGCATCCTGGTCGCCAAGCCGGGTCTGGACGGGCACGACGCCGGCGCCAAGGTGATCGCGCTGGCGCTGCGCGACGCCGGCGCCGAGGTGATCTACACGGGGCTGCGCAAGTCGCCCGAATTCATCGTGCGCGTGGCGCTCGACGAGGACGTCGCCGCGGTCGGCCTGTCGATCCTCTCGGGCAGCCACCAGGAACTCGCGCGCGAAGTGCTCGAGGGCCTGCGCGCCGCCGGCGTCGGCGATATCCCGGTGTTCGTCGGCGGCACCATCCCGCCGCAGGACTGCGCGGCGCTGCTCGCAGCGGGGGTCCGGGGCGTGTTCACCAACGACACATCCCTCGAGCGCATGATCGACGAGCTGGCGCGCGCCCTGGCATGAGCGGACCGCTCTCCGGCATCGTCGTGCTCGAGGCCGGGCACATGCTCGCCGGCCCGTACTGCGGCATGCTGCTTGCCGACCTCGGCGCCGAGGTGATCAAGATCGAGCCGCCCGAGGGCGACATCGCGCGGCGCGTCAGCCCGCACCAGGTCGGCGCGCACAACGCTTACTTCGCGAGCCTGAACCGCAGCAAGAAGAGCGTCGTGCTCGACCTCGCCAGCCCGGCGGGCCAGGCTGCGTTGCGCAGCCTCGCCGCCCGCGCGCACGCATTGATCACCAACTTGCGCCCCGCGGCGATCAGGAAGCTCGGCCTCACCTATGACGCGCTGAAAGATGCGAACCCCAAGCTCGTCTGCGTGGCGCTGACCGGCTACGGCCTGGAGGGCAGCCACGCCGACCGGCCGGCCTACGACTACGTCATCCAGGCGCTCACGGGCGTGATGGCGATCACCGGCGAGCCCGGCGGGCCGCCGGCGAAGACCGGGTACTCCGCGGTCGACAACTCCGCCGGCATGATGGGCGCGCTCGGGCTGCTGGCAAAGATCGTCGAAGGCAGGGGCGGCCAGATCGACGTGTCCATGCACGACGTGATGCTCTCGCAGCTCAACTACCTCGCGGGCGCCTGGCTGAACGCCGGCGAGCGCGCACAACGCATGCCGCGCTCGGCGCATCCGTACATCGTCCCGGCGCAGATCTTCGAGACGCGCGACGGCTGGCTGGTGGTGTTCATCTCGCACGACGAATTCTGGCGGCGCTTCTGCCGCGAGGCGCGCAGGCCGGACTGGATCGAGGACGCGCGCTTCGCGACCATGGCGGCACGGCGCGAGCACCGCGAGACCCTTCTCGCCGAGCTCGTGCCGCTGTTC
>JAABQT010000147.1 GCA_011391295.1 Betaproteobacteria bacterium | reverse complement strand
GCCAGCAACGGCGCGGTTGGCGTGCATACCGCGTTCCAGGATTCCACGCCGATGGTGGCGTTCGTCGGCCAGGTGGGAAGCGATTTCGCCGAGCGCGAGGCGTTCCAGGAGATCGACTACCGGCGCATGTACGGCCAGATGACCAAGTGGGTGGCGCAGATCGAGCGCACCGAGCGTATCCCGGAGTACGTCAGCCACGCTTTCCATACGGCGATGGCGGGCCGTCCCGGCCCGGTGCTGCTCGCGCTGCCCGAAGACATGCTGTTCGCCGAGGCCGCTGTGGCGGACGTGCCGCACTACAAATCCGTACGGCCGGCGCCGTCCGCCGCGGACATGCATGAACTGCACAAGCTGTTGCAGGCGGCCGCGCGGCCCTTCGTCATCATCGGCGGCGGCGGCTGGGACCGCGCCAGCTGCGACGGCCTGCGCGCGTGGCTGGAGGCGGCGCAATTGCCCGCCGGGACGTCGTTCCGCTGCCAGGACCTGCTCGACAACCGCAGCGCGTGCTTCGCCGGCGACGTGGGAATCGGCATCAATCCGCAGCTCGCGCAGCGCGTACGGGAAGCGGACGTGGTGCTGGTCATCGGTGCGCGGCTGGGCGAAATGACCACCGGCGGCTATGCGCTGTTCCAGGTGCCGGTGCCGACGCAGACGCTGATTCACGTGCATGGCGGAGCGGAGGAACTGGGGCGCGTGTATCGCGCGGCGCTGCCGATCAACTCCGGCATGGCGCGATTCGTGGAGTCGCTCGCCCAGGTGAAGCTGCAGGGCGCGAAATGGGCGGGCCGCACGCAGCAGGCGCGCGAAGAGTACCTGGCGTGGAGCGAGCCGCAGCCGATTCCCGGCCAGCTGCAGTACGCCACCATCGTCAGGTGGCTGTCCGACAATCTGCCCGAGGACGCCATCGTGTGCGGCGGCGCGGGCAACTTCTCCGGCTGGGTGCACCGTTTCTTCCGCTACAAGGGCTTTCGCACCCAGCTCGGCTCGACCAACGGCTCAATGGGTTGCGGCTTGCCTGCCGCGGTGGCCGCGAAGCTGGCCGCGCCGGGGCGCACCGTGGTGGCGGTCACGGGCGACGGCGACTTCCTGATGAACGGGCAGGAACTGGCCACGGCCGCGCAGTACGGCGCGCCGATCATCGCGCTGGTGGTGAACAACGGCATGTACGGCACCATCCGCATGCACCAGGAACGCGAGTACCCGGCAAGGATTTCCGGGACCGAGCTGAAGAACCCCGATTTTGCCGCCTATGCGCGCGCCTTCGGCGGCCATGGCGAGCTGGTGGAGACCACTGAGCAGTTTGCGCCGGCGTTCGAGCGCGCGCGCGCCTCGGGCAAGCCGGCGCTGATCGAGCTGCGCATCGATCCGGATGCCATCACCACCACCGGCACCCTGTCGGGAATCCGCAAGCAGGCGCTCGAGCGCAAGCGGTAGGGTGGGCTGCTGGCCCGCCCTACGTGGTGGCGACGAAAGCCTCGTCGTCCTGGTGCTCGCGCTCGAACTTGAGGAATTCGAAGTAGCCGCAGCGCGGGCCGTAGGGATAGCCGCGGCAGGTGGACGGGCGCGACTGGTACACGGTGCAGCGGCGCTCCTTGCGGTCCAGGAACATGCACACCGAGGTGAAATGCTCGTCCTCGCGGTGGCGCAGGATGCGCACCTTGTCTTCCCGCTCGAGCTTCGTGTAGCGCTCCTCGGCCAGCGCCTCGCTCACGCCGAAATGCCGCGCCAGGCGCGCGATGTCGGCCTTGGATACCTCGATTTCCGGATAGCTGCAGCAGTAGGCGGGGCACTTCGAGCAGTCGTAGGCAGGCTTGGTCATGTGGATTCGTGACGCGGAAAAAGGCGGGCATCTTAACCCTTTTCCATTACCGATCCGTTTCATTACTTGACGGCGGGCCATCCCTGGGGTTCCGCGGCTTCGTGCCCGACGCGTAAACTCGGCGGCGTGGAGGCCCCGGACGAACAATTGATGCTTGCCTACCGGCAAGGCGATGTCAGGGCCTTCGAAACGCTGTACGGGCGGCACAAGGGGCCGCTGTACCGGTTCGTGCTGCGCTCGGTGCGCGAGCGCGGGCAGGCAGAAGAGCTGTACCAGGAGATCTGGATGCGCGTCATCGAAGCGCGGGGCCGCTACACCGTGCAAGCGAAATTCAGCACCTGGCTGTATGCCATCGCGCACCACCGGCTGGTGGACCACTGGCGCCGGCGCGGCCTGCAGCTGGTGGATCTCGAGGGAGCGGACACCGCTGCCCACCGCGCCTACGAGCCCGAGCCGCGCGCCGCAGGCCGCGAGGACTTGCAGCGCCTGGCGGCGGCCCTGGCCGCGCTGCCCGAGCTGCAGCGCGAAACCTTCCTGCTGCATGAAGAGGGCGGCATGACGCTCGCCGAGATCGCCGCGGCCACCGGATCGACCGGCGACGCGGTGAAGAGCCGGCTGCGCTACGCGCTCGCCAGGCTGCGCAAGGCGATGGACGATGGTTGATCCGGAACGCGACGAAAGGGTGTCGGCGAACTACCGCGCGCTTGGTCGCGAGGAGCCGTCCGCTGCGCTGGACGCGGCGATCCTCGCTGCCGCGAGGCGACGCCGGCTGCGCTGGGGGGTCCCGGTTTCGATCGCCGCGGTGCTGGTGCTGGCGGCAGGGGTGACGCTGCGCATGCAGCAAGAGCAGCCGGACCCTGAATTGGCGTTGCCTGCGCCGCAAGCGATGGAGGAGCGCCGGACCGCGCCACCGGCGCGGGTGATCGCCCCGCGCGCGGCTGCCGACGCGGTCGCGCCTGCCTCCGCTCCGGCGGCGGGTGCCGTACTGCAGTCCCGCGCCAAGCTGGAGACCGGCGCCAAACAGACCGAAGAGGCGCTCGCGCCCGAAGCCTGGCTCGAGCGCATCGCCGCAATGCGTAAGGCGGGGCGCTTGAAGGAAGCAGACGAGAGCTACGCCGCGTTCAAGCGGCAATACCCCGATTACCGCATTCCCGAGGCGATGCTCGGGAAAGTCGCGCCGGCGCGATAGCGCCGCGACCCAGCCCGAAGCCGAGGGATAATTCGCGCATGAATCCGTTATGGACGCCCTCGGCGCAAGCGATCGAGCAGGCCCAGCTCACCCAATTCGCGCGCCAGGTGGTGCGCAAGCACCGTCTGGACGCCAACAGCTATCCGGAGTTCTACCAGTGGACGGTGGACAACCCGGAACTGTTCTGGAACGAGGTCTGGGAGTGGTGCGGGGTCAGGGCGTCGCGCAAAGGCACGACGGTGCTGGCCGACGGCGACAAGATGCCGGGCGCGCACTGGTTCCCGGAGGCGCGGCTCAATCTCGCCGAAAACCTGCTCAGGCGCGGCGACCGCGGCGACGCGCTGGTGTTCTGGGACGAGCGCGGCCCGCAGCGGCGCGTCAGCTACTCGGAACTGACCAGCGACGTGTCGCGCGCGGCACAGGCGCTGGCGCAACTGGGCTTGCGCGCGGGCGATCGCGCGGCGGCCTTCATTCCCAATCTGCCGGAGACTGCGATGTGCGCGCTCGCCGCGCTGTCGCACGGCATCGTCTGGTCGTCCTGCTCGCCGGACTTCGGCGTAGACGGCGTCATCGAGCGCTTCGGGCAGATCGAACCCAAGGTGCTGTTCGTCGCCGACGGCTACCTCTACAACGGCAAGCAGCACGATGTGCTGGAGCGCGTGCGCGAGATCGCCGAGCGCCTTCCAAGCCTGCGCAAGGTGGTGGTGGTGCCCTATCTCGATGCGCGCCCGGACATTTCCGCCATTCCGAAGGCGGTGCTGCTCGAAGAATGGCTGCGCAGGCACACGCCGGCAGACATCGCCTGGGCGCAGCTGCCGTTCGAACATCCGGCCTATATCCTGTTCACCTCGGGCACCACGGGCAAACCCAAGTGCATCGTGCACGGCGCCGGCGGCACGCTGCTCGCCGCGCTGAAGATGTACAAGCTGCAGTTCGATGTGCGGCCCGGGGATCATTTTTTCTACTACACCACCTGCAACTGGGTGATGTGGAACCTGCTGTTCCACGGCCTCGCAGCCGAGGCGACGGTAATGCTCTACGACGGTTCGCCTTTCGCGCGCGACGGCCGCATCCTGTTCGACTACGCGCAGCGCGAGCGCTTCAGCCATTTCGGCACCTCGGCGAAATTCATCGACGCCGTGGCCAAGCGCGGCCTGAAGCCGCTCGAATCGCATCCGCTTCCCGGGTTGCGCATGATCGTCTCCACCGGTTCGCCGCTGGTACCGGAGAGCTACGACTACGTTTACCGTGACGTGAAAGCCGACGTCTGCCTGGCGTCGATTTCGGGCGGCACCGACATCATGGCGGCGTTCGCCGATGCCAATGCGGTACTGCCGGTGTACCGCGGCGAGCTGCAGTGCCGCTCGCTCGGCCTCGCGGTGCAGGTGTACGACCCGGACGCAAATCCGCTCGTCGGCGAAAAGGGCGAACTGGTGTGCACCCGGCCTTTCCCCTCGATGCCGCTCGGTTTCTGGAACGACCGTGGCGGCGAGAAGTACCACGCGGCGTATTTCGCGAAGTACCCGAACGTCTGGTGCCACGGCGACTGGTGCGAGCTGACCGGGCGCGGCACGATGATCGTCCATGGCCGCTCGGACGCGACGCTCAATCCGGGCGGCGTGCGCATCGGCACGGCAGAGATCTACGGCCAGGTGGAGAAGATCGGCGAGGTGGAGGAGTCGGTGGCCATCGGCCAGCTCTGGCCCCCCGCGCAGCCCACCGATACGCGCGTGATTCTGTTCGTCAAGCTGCGCGAAGGCCTGCGCCTTGACGCGGTGCTGGAGGAGAAGATTCGCCGCCAGATCGGCGAGCACACCACCAAGCGCCACGTGCCTGCGCGCATCGTGCAGGTGGCCGACATCCCGCGCACCAAGAACAACAAGGTGG
>JAABQT010000146.1 GCA_011391295.1 Betaproteobacteria bacterium | reverse complement strand
CGATGCGGACCCCGCCGCGCCCGGCCTATACGATGCTGCGCACCTTCCTGCACCTGCTGGGTGGCAGCACCTTCGTCGCGGCGCGCCTGGCCGGACCCGGCGGCCAGCGCCACGGTCGTTACCGCTTCGCCTTCCGCCGGCCGGACGGCGAAACCGTGGCGCTGACCTACGCGCATGGGCCGCATCTGCTCTTTCCCGCGGACGAGCCCCGCGACAGGGCGGAGGACGCGTTTGGCCGGCCGCTCGCCGGCGCGCCGGCGCAGCTGACGGGCAGGCCGGTCTACCTGCGCGGCGCAAGCGCGTAAAATCCCCGCCCATGCCCTCTTTCGACATCGTCTCGCAGGTCAATCAGCAGGAAGTGAAGAACGCCCTCGAGCAGGCGAACAAGGAAATCCAGAACCGCTACGATTTCAAGGGTTCCGATGCGCGCATCGAGCAAGACGAGCTGGCGCTGACCGTGTTCGCCGACGACGAGTTCAAGCTGGGCCAGGTGATGGACGTGCTGCGCCAGCGCATGGCGAAGCGCAACATCGACGTGCGCTGCCTGGAGCTCGGTGCGGTGGAGAAAATCTCCGGCGACAAGGCCAAGCGCCTGGTCACGGTGAAAACCGGCATCGCGCAGGACAAGGCGAAGGAAATCCAGAAGCTGGTCAAGGATGCGAAGCTGAAGGTGCAGCCTTCGATCCAGGGCGACGCAGTCCGCATTTCCGGCGCCAAGAAGGACGACCTGCAGGCTGCGATTCAGCTGGTGCGGCAGGCGGTGACCGACCTGCCGCTGCAGTTCATCAACTTGCGCGACTGATCCCTTCACACCACCGGCTGTAGATCCGGTCTGCAGCCTTATGCAGCGCGCCAATGCGCCGCTCGAGTCCGCGCGTCGCCGCCGCCGGCTTTTGCACGCCGGGCGATTTCGCACTCCGCGCGATTTCGCGCGCCCCGAGTCGCAGCCACTCGCGTACCAGTTCGCCGGTCATCTCGACGTGGCATTGCATGCCGAGGTGTTTGCCGATGGCGAATGCCTGGTTGGCGCAATGCTCGTTCTCCAGCACGCGCGTGCCGCCGGGCGGGATGGAGAACACCTCGCCGTGCCAGTGGAACGCGTCGAACACCTGCAGCGGGCCGAGCCAGTCGCGCGCCACGGCGTTGTCTGACACGCGGACCTCCCCCCACCCGATCTCCTTGACCGGCGCGCCGCGCACGCTGCCGCCCAGCGCCCTCGCCATCAGCTGCCCGCCGAGGCAGTGCCCGAGCACCGGCACGTCTTTGCGCACGGCATCGCCGATCAGCGCGAGGGCGGGAATAATCCACGGCAGCGCGTCGTTTGCGCTCATCGGGCCGCCCATGAAGGCGAGACCCGAGAAGCGCTGCGCGTCGCGCGGCACGGCACGGCCCTCGTCGAGCGCGATGAGCTTCCAGGGAATCGCCATGCGCTCGAGGTAAGTGGCAAAATAGCCCGGACCTTCGCTCGGAGCATGGCGGAAAATGGCGACTGGCTTCATCACGCGGCATTGTAGTGCGCTGGCGCTGGCACTGGCACTGGCGGCCCTGCCGGCCGGTGCGGCCGAGGTGAGTTTCGTCGGTGCGATCGGCGACAAGGCGGCGATCCTGGTGATCGACGGCGGCGTGCCGCGCAGCGTGAAAGTGGGACAGAAACTGGGACCGGTGACCGTGCTCTCGGTCGAGCGCGAACGCGCG
This sequence comes from Betaproteobacteria bacterium, assembly GCA_011391295.1. Lineage (GTDB taxonomy): Bacteria > Pseudomonadota > Gammaproteobacteria > Burkholderiales > SG8-39 > JAABQT01. The sequence goes on along the minus strand of JAABQT010000146.1, from coordinate 3,221 downwards.
GTGGTCGAAGTCGAAGGCGAGCGCCGCACGCTGCTGCGCGGCCAGCATTACCAGGCCGGCGGCGGCGATCGCCAGAGCACGGTGCTCGCCGCGGACGGGCGCGGCCACTTCATCGCCAAGGGCGCCATCAACAACAAACCGGTGCGCTTCGTCGTGGACACCGGCGCCACGGTGGTCGCGCTGCCGGCGAGCGAGGCGGTGCGCCTGGGCATCGACTACCGCAAGGGCGTCCCCGGCACCTCGAGGACCGCGGGCGGTGTGGTGCCGGTGTACCGCGTCACGTTCGACACGGTAAAAGTCGGCGGCATCGAGCTGCAAGCGGTGGAGGGACTGGTCATCGAACAGGGACTCGACATCGCATTGCTCGGCATGAGCTTCCTCAACCGCGTGGAAATGAAGAATGAGGGCCGGGCCATGACCCTCATCCGCCGTTTCTGATGCGCATCGCACGCCGGCTGCTGGTGCTTGCCGCCGCGGCCGCGTTCGCCGCGAGCGCCGCGCCGCTCGATGACCTGGCCCGCAAGGCGGCGAACGGCTCCGCGCAGGCAAGGCAGGAAATCGAGCGCCAGGCGACCTCGGGCGACGCTTATGCCGCGCATCTGATGGGCATGATGCGCGTCTCGGGCAAGGGTGCCGAGCAAAGCGATTCGCAGGCCCTGGCGTGGTTCCTGCGCGCCGCGGGCAAGGGCCACGTCGATTCGCAGCACAACGCCGCGGTCATCTATGAGAGCAGCGACGGCACGCTGAAAGACGCAGCGCAAGCGCGGCGCTGGTACCGGGCCGCCGCGGACCAGGGCCTGGCGCGCTCGCAGGCCAAGCTTGGCGCGCTGCTCCTCGATGGCGTCGGCGGTGCCGCAAGCCTCGACGAGGGCAGGCAATGGCTGGAGAAGGCCGCGGCGCAAGGCAATCCCTACGGCAGGTACCGCCTGGGAATGCTGTACCTCGAGGGGCGCGGCTACGAGCGCAGCGTCGACACCGCGGCGAAACTCTTCCAGCAGGCGGCCGACGGCGGCGACCGCGAAGCACGCTACCGCCTGGCGCTGCTGCACGGTACCGGCGCCGGCGTGGAAAAAAGCGACGCGAAGGCGCTGGAACTGCTGCGCAAGTCCGCCGACCAGAACCTGCCGGAGGCGCAGTTCCTGCTGTCGGCGATCTACAGCACCGGGCAGTACGGCGTGCAACGCGACGACAAGCAGGCGGTGCGCTGGATGCGCCGCGCCGCGGTGCAGGGCTACGCCGACGCCGAATTCTCGCTCGGGCTGGCGTATGCCGAGGGACGCGGGGTGAAGCGCGACGCGCAGGAGGCCTACGGCTGGATGCTGCGCGCCTCGCGGCGGGGGCATGCGCCGGCGCTGGAGTATGTGAAGGATGTCCAGTGGAAGCTGGAGAAAAGGCGCCGCTCGGGCAACTGAGTCGCTACTTACCCGGCACCAGCGGCACGAACCTCACCGGCAGCACGCTGCGGCGCTCGATTGTGCCGTCGGCGCGCTTGGTCAGCACGAGAAGTTCCTGTGCGTCGTGCGCGGCGCCCACCGGAATCACCAGGCGGCCACCCGGCTTGAGCTGGTCCACGAGCGCTTGCGGCACCTGCGGCGCGGCGGCGGTGACCAGGATGCCATCGAACGGCGCCTGCTCCGGCCAGCCCGCGTAGCCGTCGCCGATTCTGACTTCAATGTTGGCGTAGCCGAGTGTTTTCAGCCGCTCCGCCGCCTCCTTGCCCAGGGAAGGAACAATTTCTATCGAGTACACCTTCTGCACGATCTCCGCCAGCATCGCGGCCTGGTAGCCCGAACCGGTGCCGATCTCGAGCACGCGCTGCCCGGGTTGCGGCGCGACGAGATCGGTGGACAGCGCCACGATGTAGGGCTGCGAGATGGTCTGGCCGCTGCCGATCGGCAGGGGATGATTGCGGTAAGCGAGGGCCTGTTGCCCGCCGGGCACGAAGCGGTGGCGCTCCACTTTCGCCAGTGCAGCACGCACCTGCGGCGACATCACCGCCAAGCCGGTGTGCATGCGCGTGTCCGCGTACATCGCCTCGACCTCGGCGACCAAGCGCGCGCGCTGCCCTGCGTAATCCTGGGCGTCGGCGGCGCTCATGCCGAACCAGGCGAGGACGCAGCTAGCGAGAACTCTTGTCGCGCTCGATGAGGGCGTAGGCGGAGTGGTTGTGGATCGACTCGAAGTTCTCCGATTCGACCACGTAGCGGGAGATGCGCTTGTCGCGGTTCAGCGTCGCGGCCACATCGCGCACCATGTCCTCGACGAACTTGGGGTTGTCGTAGGCGCGCTCGGTCACGTGCTTCTCGTCCGGGCGCTTGAGCAGGCCGTACAGCTCGCTCGAGGCCTGCTTCTCCACCAGGTCCACGATCTCCTCGATCCAGACGAATTCGCCGGTATGCGCGGTGACCGTAACGTGCGAGCGCTGGTTGTGCGCGCCGTAATCCGAGATCTTCTTCGAGCAGGGGCACAGGCTGGTGACCGGCACCAGCACCTTCATGGCGAAACTGCGCTGGCCGTCGAGGACCTGGGCCACGAAGGTGACCTCGTAGTCCATCAGGCTCTTCACGCCGGACACCGGCGCCGCCTTGTCGATGAAGTACGGGAAGGACATCTCGATCAGGCCCTCCTCGGCTTCGAGTTTCGCCACCATTTCGTTGAGCATCACCTTGAACGAATCGACGGTGATCTCGCGCTCGTGCGCGCTCAGGATCTCCACGAAGCGCGACATGTGCGTGCCTTTGAATTGGTGCGGCAGCCCGACGTACATGTTGAAGGTGGCGACCGTATGCTGCACCCCGCCCACGCGTTGCATGATCTGGATCGGGTGCCGGATCGCCTTGATGCCGACCTTGTCGATGGCGAGCTTGCGCGAATCCGGCAGGCTCTGGATATCCGGGATGTGGTGCGGGTCTTTGGCGTTCATGGCTCGATTATAACTCCCGAGTAATTTACTCGGCTATTACGCGGCGAATCGCCTTCTCGATGCCAGGGGCATCCAGCCCGACCGACGACAGGAGCCTCCCCGGATCGCCATGGTCGATGAACCGGTCGGGCAGGCCGAGCAGCAGCACGCGCCGCTCGATGCCCAGGCCGTTCAGCGCCTCGCACACCGCGCTGCCGGCGCCGCCCATCACCTGGTGCTCCTCCACGGTGACCAGCACCTCGTGCGTCGTCGCAAGCTGCCTGATCAGATCGAGGTCCAGCGGCTTCACGAAGCGCAT
>JAABQT010000145.1 GCA_011391295.1 Betaproteobacteria bacterium | reverse complement strand
TGGTACGTGCGCAACGCCGACGGGATCCTCGTCCCCACGGTCTACCTGCCGAGCCTCGCGCGCGAGAACCTGGCCAACATCCAGGGCGGGCTCATCCAGGCGAACGACGTCCAGCTTGCCGCGATCGCGAAGATCGACAACTCGGGGTTCATCGCCGGGCAGCGGGTGAGCCTGCAGGCCGAAGACATCCTCAACCAGAAGCGCTCGGCGGACGTCGGCCACATCGTCCAGCACGAGAAGGACTACTGGTACGAGGTCACGGGCGACACGGTGCAGCCGGGCGGTTTCGTCACCGCGGCCGAACTTTACATCGATGCCGATCGCCTGAGCTCGATCTCGGGCGAGTTCTATGAGCAGGGTGAAGAGATCTCCGGGCAGCTCAGGCAGCGCTACGGCGAGCGCGCCACCTTCAGCGAGAACCAGGACCGCCTCAACACCCAGACCCATCAGTACGAGAAGGATCCGACCGAGCAGATCGTGATCGCGGCGGTGGCGATCGCCCTCTCCATCATCACGTACGGCGCGGCGAGCGCGCTCATCGGGAGCATGGCGAGCGCCGCGGGCGGTAGCTCGTTCTTCGCCGCTGCGACCGCGACCAGTGCTGCAGGCCTCGGCAACGTCGTCGCAGCGAGCGCCATCAGCGGGATGGTGTCGAGCGCGGTGTCTGGCGCGCTTAGTGGCAATCTGCGATTCGACAACGTGCTCAAGGCCGGGTTGACCGCCGGGGTAACAGCCGGCCTGTCAGCGAGTATTGGTTTCAGCGGCTGGGGCGCGAGCGGCGGCAACGTTGCGGACTGGGGTATGCGCGTTGCCGCGTGGACCGCCGAGTCTGCGGTACGCGCGGGCGTCTCGAGCACGGTCTGGAATGGAAGCTTCGGCCGCAGTTTCCTCGACAGCTTCGTGACAGCGGCCGCGACAGAGGGCGCGTACGTAGTCGGCGACACGTTGCCACAGGGATCGGTTGAACACGTCGCGGCACACGCTGCGATCGGTGCGGTTTCGGCACTCGCTCGCGGGCAGGATCCAGTCGCCGGGGCGCTGGGCGCCGCGAGCTCGGCCGTGGTCGCGAACTTCGTCGAACCAGACTACGAATACGACGAACGCTTTGGCGCGCCCGTCGCGACAAGCGGCTCAGCCGCCATCATCACAGCAGGCACCATGCTCGCCGCAGGCCTTGTTGGCGTTGGCCTCGGCGTGGACGGGATAGCTGCTGCGGATGCAGCGCTGAACGAGGTGCAAAACAACCGCCTCCTGCATCCGTCCGAGAAGGAAAAGATCAGGGCGCTAGCAGCGGGATACGCCGTGCAGCGAGGCATAAGCGTGGATCAGGCTATCGCTGAACTTACCGCAGCAGGATGCGCGCTTGTACGGTGCGGGGCTGGCGTTCCCGAGCTGACCCCACTGGACGCTTATGGCAATTCCGGCGATCTAGCGGAGGCGCGCTCGCTTCTTTCCGCCACTGCTTCTTCTGATTCTGGTGATTTTGTCTATACGCGTCGCGAGGTGTTTTGGGATGCGTGGGATCGAAATCAAATTGGCACCCGCGCGCTAGGCGCGGTGCAAGCCACCGGGGGCGCCGCAATGATCGTCGCGGGCGCGACGGCGCTGCCGACTTGCGCCACCGGGGTCGGGTGTGTCGCCGCAGGGGGGTCGATATGGTTTGGAAGCGAATACCTCGTGGCGGGCGGTCGAACTGCGCTGTCCGGGCAGCCTACTCCAACGTTCGGTGCGCAAGTCCTAATGGGCTTGGGTCTTTCGCCAAGCGCCGCGGAGTTGCTATACGGGGCGGTCAGTCTCTCGCCCTTGGCCGCCGAGGCCTACGTAGCAAATCGCACAGCCAACGCGTTTGCCGCGAACAATGCAGCTGTACGATCGACTTACAAATTAACTGACGATCTCTGGAGACTCCCTGCCACCGAGCGTGGCAGACTAATCGAGGACACGCTTGCAAGACAAGATTACAAAGACTGGTTCCGCGTGGGACAGTTGGATAATGGAACTTTTCCTCTCGTTGATTTCCAGAAAGGGCAGACCCTCGTAAGTCTAAAAACAATCGACACAACGGGAAGCACGTGGGCCGGCCGAATTCGCGAACACATCGATGACCTTGCAACGCGAGGTGTGACAGTCAACAATCAACCTACAAGCGTTGTCCTTGACCTTCGGGTGCAACGCGGCGGTCGACAAGCGGTAGAGCAATTAATCGAATACGGCCGGAGACAAGGTGTTTCCGTTGTCGTTAGGGAATTTCCATGACGTCGCTATGATGCAGGAGCTGATTCTGGTTTTCGAGGCAAGCACTCTTTCTGCACTCCGTACATGGAAAGCGATTGCGTCGGTGCTGAATCAGCATCACTTATTGCCGACGGAGTTAAAAATCTATGATGAAACAGTTTTAGCCAAGCGCGTAACTGGCTTCCTAGAAAAGCGTGGGAAAGACAACTTTCTGATCGAAGGCTGTGGTTTCACAATCCATCAGAGTACCGCCGCCAGATATGCACAAAGCTTCGTGAGGATCGCGGACTCGTTAGGAGAGCGCATTGCATGGTCTGAATGGTGTATCGCGCTGGATAAGGTTGGGCACCTTGTAATGGCTTGGGTCGTCCATTCGGACTACGATTTCTGGCAGAACGCTGAGGACCCCCTGATATACGAATCTCGAGGTCGGTCCTATTCGAATCTACCAATGCGGTCGAATGGCCTTCCGCCGCCATTAGAGCAACAGGTTATTGATATCTCCAAAAATCCAGGTCGCCGTATTCCAAGAAGAGGTTACGTCGAGGCGGTGGGCTCAAGAATGTGGCTCACGGACCGTTTCTGGGCCTTAACTTCCGCGTCAAAATCACAGATGCTCAAAGCCGATTGGATAGCTATTCGAGAGTTTGACGGGGTATCGGAACTTTGCGTCAGCTCAGAGCCCTTCCACTCAGATCACGGAGAAGATCGAGTCCTTCAAGACCGCCTACGCCATCTACTATTCGGGAGATGATGTAGTGCGTGCACCTTCAAGCGCGACTACGTGTCGGTGAACCCAGAGGCGAGCGGTTGTCCAGGGAATCGTGAGCAAATCGCAAGGGGTCATAAGCCCGACTGCGATCAGATTTAAGCAATAGTGACATGCGCAGAATTGGCTTCGACGGAGGTAGTGTCTTATGGGAGCTTGGGTTCCCTTCCGATGTGCTTGCGTTCTTCGAGTGCATTAAGCGATACGCGATCACGTGTAATTGCTCTCAGGATTATGAATTGCTCACGGATCGGCTGTTTCGACGCTTCCTTAGGCTAGAGGAACTCGAAACCGCGACGAAAGTCATGATTCATGTGCACAAACAGTTTGCAGATATTCCAAGCGCGGACGTCAACTGGAGTTCAGTTGGTGTTGATGTTGAGAGTACGGAATTAGACGTCAGTCAGGCAACTCTTGCCGACGTATTCGCGAGATTCTTTGCGGGATTCTCAAATTGCGTAGAGTCAGCAAAGAGTTTCTTTCAAGACTGGAATACGTATCAGCCCGTAAGAATAGTCATTGTTGATCAGCCGTGGTTTATGGTCGATAAATATCGCGCGCTCGAAGAATATGAATCATTGGTAGGCCAGCCTTTTTGGCTACCCTAGCGCGGCAAAAAGTCGGCGTGTGCGAGCTGCAGCAGCAAGAGCTTGCGTTTGATACCCTGCGTGAGAGCAGCCATTCGGGATTCTCCTAGGCAGTTGTACGGTTCGCCCCATCAATCTACCCGGAAGACCCGGGTGGCTGCTCGCCTATCCGCATGCGGGCGGGCGAGCAGCTTAAACTGTCGGAAAATTACTAAACGACTTCACGCTGGCGACACCGCCCGAGCGGGCCGGTATGCTGTGATGCCTTGGAAATTTCTCACCAAGGCGACGAAGATGACCAGACTGACGATCACCCTGAGCGATGAGCGCCACCGCGCGCTGCGGGAAGCGGCGATCAAGCGCCGCAAGACAATCGGCCAGCGGATCGAGAAAAGCCCGGAGTTCTACGGTATCAAGAGCACGCGCAGCGCCGAGGAGCTGCTCGCGAAGGCGCGCAGGCGCGCGTCGCTCCGCGAAACGGAGGCGCTGCGGATTGCAGTGGACGCGACGCGCGCCGCCAGGCGCCGATGAGGTACTCGGCTGCGCTCATCGATACCAAGGTCGTCGTCGCGGACCGGAGATCTCGCTTTGACGAGGAAACCTCCGCCCGGCGTGGAGGTTCTTCAGCCGCGGGTCGAGCGTCGGTTCGCCGCTGAAGTGCGCACGGAAACGGGGCACGGATAGACTGACCGCCATGCCGCAGTGGCAATTCCGCCGGATGCACGCCGGCGAGATGAACATCGACCCGATCGAGAGCGAGTTCTTCTCGACCGAGGCGCTCGATAGTCTCGCCGACGCGCTGGTGCGCGAGGCGATCCAGAACTCGCTCGATGCGCGCGCGCCGGGCGAGCGGGCGCGGGTGCGGATCGCGTTCTCGGCGCCGGGGGCGGGGCTTCCGCCCGAGCGCGCGGCGCGCTATCTCGCGGGGCTGTGGCCGCATCTCGCCGCCGACCGGAGCGGCCTTGCGCAGCTGCCGGAGGAGGGCGCCCCGCTCGACTTCGTCGCGATCGAGGACTTCGGCACGCGCGGACTGCAGGGCGATCCGCGCCAGAGCGAGGACGAGGCGCTCGAGGCGGAGGCGCCGAGGAACGACTTCTACTACTTCTGGCGCAACGTCGGGCGCTCGCGCAAGAGCGCGACCGACCTCGGGCGCTGGGGGCTCGGCAAGACGGTCTTCCCGGCGACCTCGCGGCTGAACGCGTTCTTCGCAGTGACCGCGCGGCGCGACGACGGCCGGCGCCTGCTGATGGGGCAGGCGGTGCTTCGCATCCACAAGCTCGCGGGCGCGCGCTACTACCCCTACGGCTACTACGGCGCGTTCGACGGCGACTTCGCGCTGCCGGTCGAGGACGCGGCGCTGGTCGAGGCGTTCTGCACCGACTTGGGGCTGGCGCGCGGGCACGCGCCCGGGCTCTCGG
>JAABQT010000144.1 GCA_011391295.1 Betaproteobacteria bacterium | reverse complement strand
CAGTGCGATGGGCGTCTGCCCGTTGCGGTCGGGGAGGTTGACGTTGGCGCCCGCCCCGACGAGCGCGCGCAGCGTGTCGGTGTGCCGGGATCCCCCGTCCCCCAGCACGATGGACTCGATGAGCGCCGTCCAGCCCAGGTTGTTGACATGGTCGAGCGGCGCCCCGGCCTTGATGAGCATGCGCACGACGTCGGCGTGCCCGAGGTGCGCCGCCGCGATCAGGGCGGTGCCGTCGTAGGGGCTGGTGACGTTCTTCGCGCTCGCGCCCAGCTTGAGCGCCTCGCGCAGCGTCGGCAGGTCGTTGGCCACCGCCGCGATGGTGACGATGTCGTAGCGGTCGTTTTCCAGGGCGTTGGGGTCCGCGCCCGCGGCCACCAGGGCGCGCATCGCGCGATGGCGGCCGCCGTAGGCCGCGACGTGCAGCGGCGTGCGGCCGCGCGGGTCGCGCGCGTCCGGCTTCTCGGTGCGCGCGCCGATCTCGACGTACCTGGGGTCGCCGCGCACCGCGGCGCCGTGCAAGCCGGTGTAGTTGGCGAGCTCCGCCGGGGTGGGCGGCACCTGGGCCTGCGCGGCGCAGGTCCAGGCCGCGATGAACAGGAGGGCGCGGATCGGCTAGACGATGTCCAGGTGCTCGATGCCCTTGGACAGGTCCTTGTCCTTGGCTTCCTTGCCGTGCAGCTTGATCTGCAGGCGCACCTCGTTGGTCGAATCGGCGAAGCGCAGCGCGTCTTCGTAGCCGATGCGGCCCTGCTCGTAGAGGTCGAAGAGGGCCTGGTCGAAGGTCTGCATGCCGAGTTCCCGCGACTTCTTCATGATCTCCTTGATGCCGTGCACCTCGCCCTTGAAGATCAGGTCGCTGATCAGCGGCGAGTTGAGCAGCACCTCGATCGCCGCGGCGCGCCCGCGCCCTTCCTTCACCGGGATCAGGCGCTGCGAGATCACCGCCTTCAGGTTCAGCGACAGGTCCATCAGCAGCTGCTGGCGCCGTTCCTCGGGGAAGAAGTTGATGATGCGGTCCATCGCCTGGTTGGAGTTGTTGGCGTGCAGCGTGCCCAGGCACAGGTGGCCGGTCTCGGCGAAGGCGATGGCGTGCTCCATCACCTCGCGCTCGCGGATCTCGCCGATCAGGATCACGTCGGGGGCCTGGCGCAGGGTGTTCTTCAGCGCCGCCTCCCAGGAATCGGTGTCCACGCCCACCTCGCGCTGCGTGATGATGCAGTTCTTGTGCGGGTGCACGTATTCGACCGGGTCCTCGATGGTGATGATGTGGCCGTGCGAGTTCTCGTTGCGGTAGCCGATCATCGCCGCGAGCGAGGTGGACTTGCCCGAGCCGGTGCCGCCGACGAACAGCACCAGGCCGCGCTTGGTCATCGCCACGTCCTTGAGCACCGGCGGCAGCTTCAGGTCCTCGAGCGTGGGGATGGTGGTGGTGATCACGCGCAGCACCATGCCGACGTTGGCCTGCTGCACGAAGCAGTTGACGCGGAAACGTCCGATGCCCGCCGGATTGATGGCGAAGTTGCACTCCTTCTTCGCCTCAAACTCGGCCGCCTGCTTGTCGTTCATGATCGAGCGCGTGAGCATCGAGGTGTGCTGGGCGGTGAGCCCCTGCTGCGACACCGGGGTCATCTTGCCGTCGATCTTCATTGCCGGCGGATAGCCGGTGGTGATGAACAGGTCCGAGCCCTTCTTGCCGACGAGGGCGCGCAGCAGGTCGTACATGAACTTGGTTGCCTGTTCGCGTTCCATGCATTTCTCCTTGCCGGCGAGCCTGCGCTCAGCCTGCGAAGTTGTCCTTGTTCGTCGCTTTGCCGCGCGCCTCGCCCATTGACACCACGTTGCGCCGCACCATGTCCTGCAGGTTCTGGTCGAGGGTCTGCATGCCGATCTGCGCGCCGGTCTGGATCGCCGAATACATCTGCGCGATCTTGTTCTCGCGGATCAGGTTCCTGATCGCGGGCGTACCGATCATGATCTCGTGCGCCGCGACGCGCCCCGCGCCGTCCTTGGTCTTGAGCAGCGTCTGCGAGATCACCGCGCGCAGGGATTCGGAGAGCATGGCGCGCACCATCTCTTTCTCCGCCGCCGGGAACACGTCGACGATGCGGTCCACGGTCTTCGCCGCGGAGGAGGTGTGCAGCGTGCCGAACACCAGGTGTCCCGTTTCCGCGCCGGTGAGCGCGAGGCGGATGGTCTCCAGGTCGCGCATCTCACCCACCAGGATCGAATCCGGGTCCTCGCGCAGCGCGCTGCGCAGCGCGTTGGAGAACGACAGCGTGTGCGGGCCGACTTCGCGCTGGTTGATCAGGCACTTCTTGGACTCGTGCACGAACTCGATCGGGTCCTCGATGGTGAGGATGTGGCCTTCCTCGTTCTCGTTGATGTGATTGACCATCGCCGCGAGCGTCGTCGACTTGCCCGAGCCGGTCGGTCCGGTCACCAGCACGATGCCGCGCGGGTATTCCGAGATTTCAGTGAAGATCTTGGGGCACTTGAGATCCTCGAGCGACAGCACCTTGGTTGGAATGGTCCGCAGCACCGCGGCGGCGCCGCGCTGCTGCACGAAAGCGTTGACGCGAAAACGCGCGAGGTTCGGCACCGCGAAGGAGAAGTCGCACTCCAGGTTTTCCTCGTAGAACTTCCTCTGCCCGTCATTCATGATGTCGTAGACCATCCCGTGCACGTCCTTGTGCTCCAGGGCCGGCACGTTGATGCGCTTGACGTCGCCATGCACGCGCACCATCGGCGGCAGGCCCGCGGACAGGTGCAGGTCGGAAGCTTTGTTCTTCACGACAAACGCAAGCAATTCAGTAAGATCCATTACAATCCCCCGCGAGACGAGTGGCCAAAGTATGAGGTCAATCCCCGATAACTTGCAAGCCGTGAAGGAGCGCATCGCCGGCGCTGCGCGCGCTGCCGGGCGCGATCCCGCCACGGTGACCCTGCTGGCGGTGTCCAAGACCCATGCGCCCGCGCTCATCCGCCAGGCGTACGACGCCGGGCAGCGCGCTTTCGGCGAGAACTACCTGCAGGAAGCTCTGGACAAGATGGCGCAGCTCGGCGAGCTGGCGCTGGAATGGCATCTCTTGGGGCCGCTCCAGAGCAACAAGACGCGCGCGGTGGCCGAGCGCTTCGACTGGGTGCACACCGTGGACCGTGAAAAAGTCGCACGGCGCCTCGCGCAGCAGCGTCCGGCAGCCCTGGCGCCCCTCAATGTGCTGGTCCAGGTCAATATCTCGGGCGAGGCGTCCAAGAGCGGCGTCGCGCCGGCGGACGTGGCGACGCTTGCGGCGGCGCTCGCCGCGATGAAGAAGCTTCGCCTGCGGGGACTGATGGCGATCCCGGAGCCGGGCGCGCCGCAGTCGCGGTATCGCGAGATCGGCGATCTGTTCCGGGGGCTGCGCAGCGAGTTCGGTCTTGACACGCTGTCGCTCGGCATGAGCGATGATATGGAGGCGGCGATCGCCGAGGGTTCCACCCTGGTGCGCATCGGCACGGCCATCTTCGGCGAGCGCAGCAAAGTCAGGGACGCAGCATGAAGCTTGCATTCATCGGCGGCGGCAACATGGCCAGCGCGCTGATCGGCGGCCTGATCGCGCAAGGCACGAAAGCAAGCACGCTGTCGGTGGTCGAGCCGGTGGCAGCGTCGCGCCGGAAACTCGCGACGCGCTACAAGGTCCGCGCCAGCGCAGCGGCGGACGCACGCACGTTCGCGGCGCATACGCTGCTCCTCGCGGTGAAGCCGCAGGACATGCGTGCCGCCGTGGCGCCGCTCGCGGGTCGGGTGGGCAAGATGCTCGTCATCAGCATCGCCGCCGGCATCCGGCTGCGCGACCTGTCGCGCTGGCTCGGCGGGCACGCCAGGCTCATCCGCTGCATGCCCAATACCCCGGCGCTGATCGGCGCCGGCATCAGCGCGCTGTACGCGCCGCCCGGCGTGAGCGCGGCGGAAAAACGCCGCGCCGAGCGCATCCTCGGCGCAACCGGCGCCGTGGTGTGGGTGAAGGACGAGGCGCTGCTCGACCCGGTGACTGCAGTGTCGGCAAGCGGCCCGGCCTACGTGTTCTGGTTCATCGAGCAGCTGGCGAAGTCCGCGCAGTCCCTGGGCCTGCCGCCGGAGGTGGCGATGAAACTGGCGCTGCACACGGTACTCGGTTCGGCCCAGCTCGCGGCGCGCAGCAAGGAGCCGCCGGCCGTGCTGCGCGAGCGCGTCACCTCGAAAGGCGGCACCACGGCGGCGGCGCTCGCGGTGTTCGAGCAGGAGCGCATGGCCGAGCGCCTGTTGCGCGCCATCGAGGCCGCCAGCCTGCGCGGCGCGGCGCTGGGCGTGCTCCTGGGCAAGGACTGATGTTCGTCCAGATCGCGGTTTTCCTGATCGACAACGCTGTCGCGTTCTTCGTCATCCTGCTGCTGCTGCGTTTCCACTTCCAATGGCTGCGCGTGGGTTTTCGCAATCCATTCGGCGAGTTCATTCTCGCGACCACCTCTTGGATCGCGTTGCCGGCGCGGCGCGTGATTCCCGGGCTTGCCGGGCTCGATCTCGCAACGCTGCTTTGCGCCTGGCTGCTGCAGGCCCTGGGCCTGTGGATCCATACGGCGCTGGTGGGCACCGAGCCGAGCGCGCTGGCGGTCGCGGGAGTGGCGTTGGTGGAGCTGCTGCGCTTCAGCGTCTACATCCTGATTTTTGCGGTATTCGCGCTGGTCATCCTGTCGTGGGTCAATCCGCAAGCCCCGGGGGCGCCGCTATTCGGCGCATTGACCCGGCCGTTCCTGAGGCCCCTGCGGCGATTGATACCGCCGGTCGGCAGGGTCGATCTGTCGCCGATGGTCCTGATGCTGATTCTCTGGGTGCTGCTGTTCCTGATCGACGGCCTCGCGCGGGCGGCAGGCCAGCTTTGATACTCGAGTTGCACGTGCAGCCGGGCGCGGCGCGCAGCGAATTCGCCGGCAAGCATGGCGAGCGCATCAAAGTGAGGCTGGCGGCGCGGGCGGTCGACGGCAAGGCCAACA
>JAABQT010000143.1 GCA_011391295.1 Betaproteobacteria bacterium | reverse complement strand
AGGCAGGACTTGGGGAAATGCACCGTCTCGGTGTCGGGGAACTCGCCCACCTCGAAGGTCTGCACGCGGTTGAAGAACGTGCCCGAGGGATCGGCTCCGTAGGGATTCTGGTCGGAGAGCGGTCCGGCCGCACCCGCCGTATTCCACTGCTTGCAGCTCGTGACGCAGGCATGGCAGCCGACGCACACGTTGAGATCGATGACCAGTGCGAGTTGCCTGGTCATTTGCCGTAAGCCGGCAGGGATTCGAACTCGGGAAACACGCCCGCCTCCTGCGCGGGGGCGATGCGCACGCGCACGTCGTACCAGCCCGCCTGCCCGGTCACCGGATCCGAATTCGAAATGCGGCCCTCGCCCGTGTGCAGCTCGCCGGTGATCAGGTGGTTGAGGAGGAATCCTTTCCTGGCTTCGTTCGACTCGGGCGCGAGCGCCCAGGCGCCGGGCTGCTTGCCGATGGCATTCCAGGTCCACACGGTCCCGGGCTCGACGGCTTCGCTGTAGCGGCCCATGCAGCGCACGCGGCCCCATTGCGACTCGACCCACAGCCAGCCGCCGTCCGCGATCCCGGCCGCGCGCGCGGTGCGCGGATTGATGAACAGGTAGTTGTGCGTGTGGATCTGGCGCAGCCAGGCGTTCTGCGAGTCCCAGGAGTGGTACATCGCCATCGGCCGCTGCGTGATCGCGGCGAGAGGAAATTCCTCCAGGTCGGTGCCCTGCACCTCGAGCGGCGCATAGTAGAAGGGCAGCGGATCAAAGTAGGTGGCGACGCGCTGCGCGAGCTCCGGCGGCGGGCGCCGGCCGGGCCACTTGCCCTGCGCGGCCAGCCGGAAGCGCTGCAGCACCTCGGAATACAGGTGCACCAGGATCGGGTCGCCCCAGCGCCGCAGGCGCGCACGCTGCGCCCACTCCATGTAGCCGCGGTTCCAGTTGCGCATGTAGCGGTACGACGGCGGCGTCTCGAGCTTGAACACGCAGTTGTTCTCGGCGTACCTCTGCCACTGCTCGGGGTTGGGCTCGCCGCGCAGGGATTTCGTGCCGTCCGCGCCGCGCCAGCCGGCGAGAAAGCCGATGCCCGACCCCGGCTCGGTCTCGTGGCGCACGATGAAGTCCGGGTAGTCACGGTACTTGCGCGCGCCCGCCGCATCCACGAAGGCCGGCAGCTTGAGCCGGCTGCCGAGCTCGATGAGCACTTCCTGGAACGGCTTGCACTCGCCGGTCGGCGGCAGCACCGGAACGCGCACCGAGTCGATGGGGCCGTCGAAATCCGAGATCGGCCGGTCGAGCATCGACATCACGTCGTGGCGCTCGAGGTAGGTGGTGTCGGGAAGCACCAGGTCGGCGAACGCCGTCATCTCCGACTGGAACGCGTCGCACACCACCAGGAACGGGATCCTGTACTCGCCGTCGGCGCCGCGGTCGTTGAGCATGCGCCGCACTTCGCCCGTGTTCATGCTCGAATTCCACGCCATGTTGGCCATGAAGATCATCAGCGTGTCGAGCGGATAAGGATCGCCGCGCCAGGCATTGGCGATCACGTTGTGCATCAGCCCGTGCACCGACAGCGGGTACTCCCACGAAAACGCCTTGTCGATGCGCACCGGCTTGCCGTCGGCGTCGACGAACAGGTCCTCGGGCGAGCCCGGCCAGCCGAGCGCAAGGCCGGCCAGCGGCGTGTTGGGCTGCACGCCCTCGGGACCGGTCGGTGTTTTCGCCGAGGGCGGGATGGCGCGCGGGAACGGCGCCTTGTGGCGAAAGCCCCCCGGGCGGTCGATGGTGCCGAGCAGGCTCATCAGGATGGCGAGGGAGCGCACCGTGTGAAAGCCGTTCGAGTGCGCCGCCAGGCCGCGCATGGCATGAAACGCCACCGGGTTGCCGGTCACCGACTGGTGCTCGTTGCCCCAGCAGTCGGTCCAGGCGATCGGCAGCTCGATCTTTTCGTCGCGCGCGGTAATGCCCATTTCGTGCGCCAGACGCCGGATGGTGGCGGCAGGAATGCCGGTAATCTCCTGCGCCCATTCCGCCGTATGCGCGCGCGCTCTATCGGCCAGCAACTGGAACGCCGGGCGCACGCGCGTGCCGTCGGCCAGCCGGAAATCGCCAAACAGTTTCGGGTCGGCGTCCGGCGTATGGCTGAGCACCGGGCGGTTGGCATGGCGGTCCCACCACAACTGGTTCTGCGGATAAAGCGGATTGACCGGGTCGGCATCCTCGTCGGTGGCCAGCAGCCCGTGGCGCGGCGAGTCCGGGTCCACGATCACCAGTTGTCCCCCGTTGGTGTAGCGGGCGACGAACTCGCGGTCGTACAGGCCCTGCGCGATGATTTCGTTGTTGAGCGCGAGCAGCAGCGCGCCGTCGGTACCGGGCCGGATCGGCACCCATTCGTCGGCGATCGCCGAGTAGCCGGTGCGCACCGGATTGATGGAGACGAAGCGCCCGCCGTCGCGCTTGAACTTCGAGATCGCAATCTTGAGCGGATTGGAGTGGTGGTCCTCCGCGGTGCCGAGCATCACGAACAGCTTCGCGCGCTCGAGGTCGGGGCCGCCAAACTCCCAGAACGAGCCGCCGATGGTGTAGATCATGCCCGCCGCCATGTTCACGGAGCAAAAACCGCCGTGCGCGGCATAGTTCGGCGTGCCGAACTGGCGCGCGAACAATCCGGTGAGCGCCTGCATCTGGTCGCGCCCGGTGAACAGGGCGAATTTTTTCGGATCGCTGGCGCGGATCGCGCCGAGACGCTGCTCGAGCAGCGCGAACGCTTCTTCCCAGGAAATCGGCTCGAACTCGCCGGCACCGCGCTCGGTGCCCGGTTTCCTTCTCAGCGGCCGCGTAAGGCGCGCCGGGGACAGCTGCTTCATGATGCCGCTCGCGCCCTTGGCGCAGATCACCCCCTTGTTTAGCGGGTGCGCCGGATTGCCGTCGATGTAACGCAACTCGCCGTCGCGTAGATGCACGCGGATACCGCAGCGGCAGGCGCACATATAGCAGGTGGTGGTTTTGACCTCGGAGGACACGCGCCCTCATTCTGAGGCTGCTTCGGCGGCGCAGCAACGAGCGAATCTGATGCCGCCATAAGGCGTCTGCGACGCGCCCTTCATCGACGCTCGGATAAAATGCGCGCGTGAAAATCTGCATCGTCTCGGACAGCCACGACCGCGCCGATGCACTCGCGCACGCGGTGCGCGAGGCGAAAGCGCAGGGCGCCGAGGCAGTGATCCATTGCGGCGACCTGATCGGCGCGCAGACCATCAAGCCCGCTCTGGCGCATGGATTGCCGATTCACCTGATCCACGGCAACAACGTCGGCGATACGCAGGCCCTGCACCGGCAGTCCCGCGCGAGCGGCGGGCAACTGCAGTACCACGGCGCCGACGCGCGCCTCGAGCTCGGCGGGCGGCGCGTCTTCGTCGTGCATTACGACGACTACGGCTACGCCATGGCGTGCACCGGGGACTGGGCGCTGGTGTGCTGCGGGCACTCGCACCAGGCCGAGGCACGCAGAATCACGAACGTGAAGGGCGCCGAAACCTGGCTCCTCAATCCCGGGACCGTCGCCGGCCTCGCCGCGCCTGCGACCTGGGCGCTGGGCGATCTCGCGGCGATGCAGTTCGAAGTGCGCGCGCTCGGGCGCGAGGGCGCATTCAAGGCCTCTATAAGCGCATAGCGAACTCTGAGGCGGGCGCTCGCAGGCGACGCTTACAATTTCCGCGGGAACGGCAAGGAGACAAGAAATGTTCACCAGCAATCCGTTTGCCGGGCTTTCGGCGTCCATACCGCCTGCCGCCATGCAGACCTATGTGGTCGTCATGATCGTCCTGGTTGCGGCAGGGACGCTGTTTGACATCGTCCACAAGGGAAGCGCCAGGTATTTTTTCGCCAGTTGGCGCAAATCGCAAAGCAAAGGGTCCAAGCGGATCGGCGGCGGCGAAATGGTGTCGCTCGCCATCAAGACCGGCCTTGTAGACTTCCTCGCATCCGGGGAATTCTGCAACGCGCGCCGCCGCGTCGCCCATCTGCTGACCATGTATGGGTTCCTGATCTACTTCGCCGCCAGCGCCGTCATGGTGTTCGGCTACCCGACTCCCGCGACCCCGACGCCTGCCGTCGTGGCGCGCCTTTGGTGGATCGGCGGCCTGATGATTTGCCTGGGCGGCTACTGGTTCTGGTTCTTCATTCGGGCTGACGTCGCTGCAGAGGGCAATTCGCCGCTGCGCATCATGCGCGCGGACCTGTTCATCCTGTCGCTGCTGGGCAGCGCGACACTGGGCTTGGTCTGGGCTTTCCTGCAAACGCGGGGCAGTTCCGGGGCCAACGTGTTCTTCGGCCTGTACGTGATCGCCACCACGGTGCTGTTCGGATCGGTGCCGTGGTCCAAGTTCGCCCACATGTTCTTCAAGCCCGCGGCGGCCTTCGAGAAAAGGGTAACCAACGCGAACGGTTTCAGAAGCAACCTGCCCGGGCCCGCCGACAAACCCGAGCAGTTCGGCAGCGCCCGCGAACAACCCCGGCACTACTGAGAGGCAAGGAAAACCCATGCCGACTTTCGTTTACATGACCCGGTGCGACGGTTGCGGGCATTGTGTGGATATCTGCCCGTCCGACATCATGCACATCGACAAGACCTATCGGCGCGCCTACAACATCGAGCCGAACTTTTGCTGGGAGTGCTACTCCTGCGTCAAGGCCTGCCCGCAGAACGCCATCGATGTTCGCGGCTATGCCGATTTCGCGCCTCTGGGCCACAGTGTCCGGGTGCTGCGGGAAGAGGCCAAGGCGACCATTTCGTGGAAGCTCAAGTTTCGCGACGGCCGCGAGAAGAACTTCGTGTCCCCGATCCGCACGACGCCCTGGGGATCGATCAAGGGCCCGGCCGAGTACGAGGCGCCCAAGCCCGGGGACTTCTCCGGCCAGGAGCTCGCGCATGAGCCGCAGTCGCTCAACATCGAGGGGGGCCTGCCCGCGCTGCGCAAGGACCAACCGAAGCAGGGAGTCGTGTAATGGGACTGTTCGGAGGCAGGAAAACGGTTTTCGTTGACGCGGACATTCTCGTCATCGGCGGCG
>JAABQT010000142.1 GCA_011391295.1 Betaproteobacteria bacterium | reverse complement strand
ACGCGGCCCCAGCGCTACGCGGGAAAGTTGCGCGTGCGCTCACGGCGCAGCAGCGTGGCGATGGGCTGGGCGGTGGCCTCGTCCCAGATAAACAGCTCGCGCGGCGCCGGGTAGCCGCGCACCGGCGCCTCGACGGACCGCGCGCCCCGCCATTGCCGCAGGGCATGGAGCCCGCGGCGTTTGAGAATCTGCAGGCCGTACAGCCATCGATACCTGCGCTCCCAGCGCAACAGCGCGCGCGGCGGAATGCCGCGCCAGTACATTTCGGCGAGCATCTGCAGCAGGTCCGAGGGCAATTCGAGGCGCGACAGGTCGCGTGCGCGCTGGCGCAGGCTGAGCCTGGGCCGGATGCGGCCCCGGTTCAGGTCCACCACCATGAAGTCCTGCCAGTTGCGCGGCCCGGTTGGCTGCAACAGCACGTTCTGGTTGCCGAGGTCGTTGTGCAGGAAGCCCGCTGCGTGCATGCGCCGCACGCCGTCGGCCACGCACTCGAGGAGATTCACGAACTGCACGGATTGCGGCGGGTTCTCATCGAACAGGCGCAGCAGCGCATCGCGAAACGTTTCGGCCCCGTCCGCGTAGCGCGCCAGGTAGTAGCTCTCGCGCAGGCGGGCGCCCTCCCAGCGCTCGAGGAAACCGATCGGCGCTGGTGTGCCCGCGCCGTGCGCGGCGAGATGCGCCGCCGCCTGCCAGGTGCGCCGGGCCTTCGAACCTCGGCGCCCATCGCGCAGATCCTTGAACCAGGACTGCACGCCGAACGCCTTGATCATCACCACGACGTTGCGGCCATGGATCGGCATTTCGACACGGACGTTGCGGTTGCGCCCCGAGGCGATCAGGCGCGCCGCGGGCGAAGCCAGCACCGCCGGCATGTCGGCCAGGCGCGCCAGCAAGTCGGGCGCGCGGTACGCGTCGGCGAGGGTGCCGATATAGCGGCCGGCGACTTCGCCGGCCGGCCCGCTAGCGGCCATTCAGACGCTGGAGCTCTTCGATCCAGCGCAGTGTCGTGTCGCGCAGCCAGTCGGCGTCCGCCTCGCTGTTGAAGCCGGTGTAGGCGGAAATGTTCAGTGCCCTGGCGTGCACCAGCAGCAAGGTGGTGGTGGACAGGAGGTACACGGATTTTCCTTCCTGGGTGGCGAGGCGCGTGCCCAGGAGCAGCGACACGGCCTGCGGCGTGCGGCGCAATTCCGCGATCAGGCTGGCGCGCCCGAGCGGCTGCGCATCGAGGAACCGGCGCAGGTCGGCTGGCTGCGTCGCATCGCCCAGGCTGCGAAAGGTGTCAGCGACGAAACCGCGGAACTGGGACAAGCCGACACGCTCACGCTCCATGGCGCGCGGCGTCGCCACCAACAGGTAGCGGCGCAATTCCGGCGTGTCACCCTGCGTAAAGCGGCGCAGGTCGGCGTCGGTCAACCCGAACAGCAGGATGCGGTTGGAGGCCGAGGTCAGCGCCTCGGCCAGTTCCTGCAGGCGCGGCGAGGCGAGCTCGAGCGTGTCCGCGAATCCCGGCGGGGCGTCAAGCACCACGCGCTCCGCGCCCAGGCGCACCGCGAACGGGCTTGCCCAGGCCGGCGCGCCGAGCGCCAGCAGCAGCGCGGCGAGCCATCGCCTCACGGCGCGCGGCGTCCCTTGCGCGCAGCGATGCGCAGCCGCAGCGCATTGAGCCGGATGAAGCCCGCGGCATCGGCCTGGTTGTAGGCGCCCCGGTCGTCGTCGAAGGTGGCGATGCGCGGATCGAACAGCGAATCCTTCGATTTGCGCCCGGTCACCAGCACCGTGCCTTTGTAGAGCTTGACGCGCACCGTGCCATTCACGGGCGCCTGCGAAGCGTCGATCAGCGTTTGCAGGAGCGCGCGCTCCGGGCTGAACCAGTAACCGTTGTAGATCAGGCGCGCATAGCGCGGCATCAGGTCGTCCTTGACCGCCAGCACCTCGCGGTCCAGGGTGATCGACTCGATGGCGCGGTGCGCGCGCAGCATGATCGTGCCGCCCGGCGTCTCGTAGCAGCCGCGCGACTTCATGCCGACGTAGCGGTTTTCCACCATGTCCAGGCGCCCGACGCCGTGCTTGCCGCCCAGCCGGTTGAGTTCTGCGAGCGCGCGCGCCGGCGTCAGCTTCCTGCCGTTCACTGCGACGATGTCGCCGCGGCGGTATTCGAGCTCGACATGCTCGGGCCGGCCGGGCGCTTTTTCGGGCGACACGGTGATGCGCCACATCGATTCCTCGGGCTCGTAGGCCGGGTCTTCGAGGATGCCGCCCTCGTAGGAGATGTGCAGGAGGTTGGCGTCCATGGAGTAGGGCGCGCCGCCCTTGTTGCGCTGGTATTCGACGGGGATGCCGTGCTTGGCCGCGTACTTGAGCAACTTGTCGCGCGACAGCAGGTCCCATTCGCGCCACGGCGCGATGACCTTCACGTCCGGCATCAGCGCGTAGGCGCCGAGCTCGAAGCGCACCTGGTCGTTGCCCTTGCCGGTGGCGCCGTGCGAAATGGCATCGGCGCCGGTCTTGCGCGCCACGGCGACCATGTTCTTGGCGATCAGCGGCCGCGCGATCGACGTGCCGAGCAGGTACTCGCCCTCGTACACCGCGTTGGCGCGGAACATCGGATACACGAAGTCGCGCACGAACTCCTCGCGCAGGTCCTCGATGAAGATGTTGTTCGCCTTGATGCCGAGCTTGAGCGCCTTCCTGCGCGCCGGAGCGAGCTCTTCGCCCTGGCCAATGTCGGCAGTGAAGGTGACCACTTCGCAGCGGTACGCGTCCTGCAGCCACTTCAGGATCACGGAGGTGTCCAGGCCGCCCGAGTAGGCGAGCACGACCTTCCTGACGATTTCCGGCTTCATTTCTTCTTCACCGTTTTCACCTTCCCCAGCACTAGAAATTCCAGCAGTGCCTTCTGCGTGTGCAGCCGGTTCTCGGCCTCGTCCCAGACTACGCTGTGCGGCCCGTCGATGACCTCGGCGGCAACTTCCTCGCCGCGGTGCGCCGGCAGGCAATGCATGAACAGCGAGTTCTTCCTCGCCGCGCGCATCATCTCGGCGTCCACCTGCCAGTCCTCGAAGTCGCGCTTGCGCGCCTCGTTCTCGGCCTCGAAGCCCATGCTGGTCCACACGTCGGTGCTCACCAGGTCGGCACCCTTCGCGGCCTGCATCGGATCGCGGAATTCCTCGTAGTGGTCGGTGCCGTACAGGCCGGCGCGTTCGGGCTCGACCTCGTAGCCGGGCGGCGTCGAGACGTGCACATTGAAGTCGAGCGCTTCCGCCGCCTGCAGCCAGGTGTTGCACACGTTGTTCGAATCGCCGATCCAGGCCACGGTCTTCCCCTTGATCGAGCCGCGCTGTTCGACAAAAGTGTAAATGTCCGCCAGCACCTGGCAGGGATGGTACTCGTTGGTCAGGCCGTTGATCACCGGCACCCTCGAATTGGCGGCGAAGCGCTCGATGATGTTCTGATCGAAGGTGCGGATCATCACCGCGTCGCACATGCGCGAGATCACCTGCGCCGCGTCCTCCACCGGCTCGCCGCGACCGAGCTGCGAGTCGCGCGTGCTGAGGAAGATCGCGGTGCCCCCCAGCTGGTGCATGCCTGCCTCGAAGGACAGCCGCGTGCGCGTGGACTGCTTTTCGAAGATCATCACCAGGGTGCGGTCTTCCAGCGGCCAGTAGCGCCGGTAGCGCTTGAACTGGTTCTTGATCCAGCGCGTGCGCGCGAACAAGTGCTCGAAATCGGCGCGCGAGAGGTCCTTGAATTGGAGGAAATGGCGCAGCTTCGCCATGGAGGGTGCCGCGCGCGCTCAGCGCGCCGCGGCCAGGCGGGGCTGCGCGGCGCCGCGCGCGAGGAACTCCTTGACCAGCGGCGCCAGCCGTTCGACGACCTGCCGGCCCTCGACCCCGTTCATCACCAGCGCCGGCAGCAGGCGGATCACGTTGTCGGCCGTGACGTTGCACACCAGACCCGCGTCCAGTCCCATCTTCACCAGCTCGCCGCATGGCCGCTCCAGCTCGACGCCGATCATCATGCCCATGCCGCGCACCTCAACCACACCTTCGACGCCTGCCAGCGCGGCCGCGAGGCCGTTGCGGATCGCATCGCCGACCTTGACCGCGTTCTCCAGCAGGCCTTCGTCCTTTACGGTGTCCAGCGTTGTCACCACGGCGCACATGGCGAGCGGGTTGCCGCCGAAAGTCGAGCCGTGGTTGCCGGGCTTGAACACGCCCTTGGCGCGGTTGCCAACCACGCAGCAGCCGACCGGCACGCCCGAGGCCAGTCCCTTGGCCAGCGGCACCACGTCGGGCTGGATGCCGGCGTGCTGGTAGACGAACCACTTGCCGGTGCGCCCCAGGCCGCACTGCACCTCGTCCGACATGAACAGCCAGTCGTTCGCGTCGCAGATTTCCTTCAATCCGCGCAGGTAGTCCAGGCGCGAGACGTTGATGCCGCCCTCGCCCTGGATCGGCTCGATGAACACCGCCACCACGTTCTTGTTGTTGGCGGCCACCTGGCGCACCGCCTCGAGGTCGTTCAGGGGCACGCGCACGAAGCCCTGCACCAGCGGCTCGAAGCCGGCCTGCACCTTGCGGCTGCCGGTGGCCGAGAGCGTGGCGAGCGAGCGCCCGTGGAACGCCTTCTCCATGACGATGATCGCCGGCTCGGCGACGCCGCGGTCGTGGCCGTACTTGCGCGCCACCTTGATCGCTGCCTCGTTCGCTTCCAGGCCCGAATTGCAGAAGAACACCTCGTCCAGGCCGGTGATCGCGGCGATGCGGTCGGCGGCCTGCTCCTGCAGCGGGATCTGGAACAGGTTGGAACTGTGGATGATCCTGCCGATCTGCTCGGTGAGCGCGCGCACCAGGCGCGGGTGGTTGTGGCCGAGCGTGTTCACGGCGATGCCGGCGAGCGCATCGAGGTACGGCTTCCCTGATTCGTCGTACAGCCAGACGCCCTGGCCGCGCACGAACGCCACCGGCTGCCGGGCGTAGGTGTTCATCACGTGGCTCATGGCCTTGCCTCCAATGAAAAACGGCGGCCCAAGCCGCCGTTTTCAGGATCTTAATGGGCTAGCCGATGCG
>JAABQT010000014.1 GCA_011391295.1 Betaproteobacteria bacterium | reverse complement strand
CATCAGCCTCGGCAATGTCTGCCGCTGGCTGGGCCAGCAGGCCGAGGCACTGGGCGTGGAGATCTTTCCGGGCTTCGCCGGCGCCGAGGTGCTATACGACGACAAAGGCGCGGTGCGCGGCGTCGCCACGGGCGACATGGGCGTCGACCGCAAGAGCGAAAAGACCGCCGCCTACCAGCCCGGCGTGGACCTGCTCGCCAAGTACAGTTTTTTTGCGGAAGGCTGCCGCGGGCACCTGGGCAAGCAGCTGGAGCAGAAATTCGATCTGCGCGCCGGAGTTGATCCGCAGGTCTACGGCATCGGCCTGAAGGAGCTCTGGGAGGTCAAAGCCGAGATGCATCAGCCGGGGCTCGTCGTGCACACCGCGGGCTGGCCGCTGGAGTCGGACACCTATGGCGGCTCGTTCCTCTACCACCTCGACAACAATCTGGTGGCCGTGGGGTTCGTCGTCGGCCTGGGCTATTCCAATCCCTACCTCGCGCCCTACGAGGAGTTCCAGCGCTACAAGACGCACCCGGCGATCCGGCCGACGCTCGAGGGCGGCAAGCGTACCGCCTACGGCGCCCGCGCCATCACCGCCGGCGGACTGCAATCGCTGCCGAAACTCGCGTTTCCCGGCGGCTGCCTGATCGGCGACGACGCGGGGTTTCTCAACGCCTCGCGCATCAAGGGCAGCCATGGCGCGATCAAATCCGGCATGCTGGCGGCGGACGCTGCGCACGAGGCGCTCGCGGCGGGGCGAGCCGGCGATGAGCTCGCCGCCTACCCCGAAGCGTTCCAGAAGTCGTGGCTGTTCGACGAGCTGTACCGCGCGCGTAATTTCAAGCCGTGGATGTCCAAGGGGCTGGTCACGGGCACGCTGATGGTCGGCATCGACCAGGTGGTATTCGGCGGCAAGGCGCCCTGGACCCTGCGCCACGCGCATGCCGACCACGAGACGCTGCGCAAGCGCACCGAGTCGCAGCCGATCGACTACCCGAAGCCGGACGGCAAGCTCACTTTCGATCGCCTGACCTCGGTGTCGTTCTCCAACACCAACCACGGCGAGGACCAGCCGGTGCACCTCACGCTCAAGGATGCGAGCGTGCCGGTCGGCGTGAACCTTGCCCTGTACGACGCGCCCGAGCAGCGCTATTGTCCCGCCGGCGTGTACGAAATCGTGCGCGACAACGACGTGCCGCGGCTGCAGATCAACGCGCAGAACTGCGTGCATTGCAAGACCTGCGACATCAAGGACCCGACGCAGAATATCGTCTGGGTGGTGCCCGAAGGCGGCGGCGGACCGAACTATCCCAACATGTGAGGCTGGCGTGAAGACCTTTGCCGAGTTCTACCCGTTCTACCTGTCGGAGCACGCGAACCGCACCTCCCGGCGCCTGCACTTCGTCGGCACCTCGCTGGGCCTGCTTTTCCTGCTGCACGCCTTCGCCACGCTGAATTTCTGGTGGATGCTCGCCGCGCTTGCCTGCGGCTACGCCTTCGCCTGGGTCGGCCATTACTTCTTCGAGCACAACCGCCCTGCCACGTTCACCTATCCTTTTTACAGCTTCCTCGGCGACTGGGTGATGTGGAAGGACATCCTCACCGGCAAGATCAGGTTCTGACGCCGTGCTGACACGCTTCTGGAGCTCGGAGCTCCCGTACGTCATCGTCATCGCCCTGGTACTGACGGGCTTCCTGCTGCGCGCGCGCCCCGGCGAGCGCAGCAGCTACCTCAACACCTTGTGGCTGTTCCTGTTCGGGGTCTTCGGGCTGATGATCGCCGTTGGCGCGGCGAAGTTCGGTTTCGACACCGCCGCGCGCGTGCTGGATGTCTTCTTCCGCATCGTCTGGACCGTCGCCCTGATCCGCATTGCCGGATTCGCGCTGTTCCGGGTGGTGCTGCCCAAGCTGGGCAGGCAGCTGCCGCGCATCATCGAGGACCTGGCGATCATCGTCGTCTATACCGGCTACGGCATGACGCAGCTGCGCGTACTCGGCGTGGACCTCACCGGCATCCTCGCCACCTCCGCGATCATTACCGCGGTGCTCGCCTTCGCCATGCAGGACACGCTGGGCAACGTGCTGGGCGGCCTCGCGATCCAGCTCGACAACTCGGTGCGCGTGGGCGACTGGATCCGCGTCGACGACCTGACCGGGCGCGTCATCGACATACGCTGGCGCTCGACGTCGGTGGAAACGCGCAACTGGGAAACGGTGGTGCTGCCGAACAGCGCGCTGATGAAGGGCAAGTTCGTGATCCTCGGGCGTCGCGACGGCGCGCCACTGCAATGGCGCCGCGGCATCCCGTTCATGGTGGATCCGAACGTGCCGCCCGCGCGGGTGATCGCCATGGTGGACGAGGAGATGCGCGAAATCCTGATCGCCAACGTGGCGCGCGCGCCGGCGCCCAGCTGCATCCTGCTCGGCTTCGAGCACGGCAACCTCCTCTACCGGCTGCGCTATTTCCTCACCGACCTGCTGGAGGACGAACTCACCGACTCGGCGGTGCGCGTGCACCTTTTTGCCTCGCTGCAGCGCGCCGGCATCCGCCTCGCCGAGGAGCAGCGCACGGTGCACGCCGTTGCCAAGGACGAGGCGCATGCCGAGTCCGTGCGCCAGCGCGAGCTCGCCCGCCGCGTGAGCATGCTCAAGCAGGTCGACCTGATGGCACCGCTCTCGGACGAGGAGCGCAATTTCGTCGCCGAGCGGCTGCAGTACACACCCTTCGCGCGCGGGGACATCATTACCAAGCAAGGCAGCGTGGC
The DNA here is from genome assembly GCA_011391295.1 of Betaproteobacteria bacterium. Taxonomy (GTDB): domain Bacteria; phylum Pseudomonadota; class Gammaproteobacteria; order Burkholderiales; family SG8-39; genus JAABQT01. The sequence continues at coordinate 12,190 of JAABQT010000014.1, read as the reverse complement.
GCACTGGCTGTACATCATCGCTTTCGGCGAGGCCGAGGTGCGCTTCGAGCAGCCCGGGCACGCGCCGCGCGTCATCGGCACGGTGCGCGCCGGGCAGTTCTTCGGCGAGATGGGCCTGCTGGCGGGTGAGTCGCGCAACGCCACCGTGATCGCGCGCAGCGACGTGGAATGCTACCGGCTCGACCGGCCCTCGTTCCAGGCCCTGCTGCTCGCCCGCCCCGAGATCGCGGGCGAGGTCAGCCGCGTCATCGCCACGCGCAAGCCCGACCTGGAAAGCGCGCGTGCCGAAGCCGCGAGCGCCAACGCCCGGCCCGAGACGGCCGTGCAGCCGGCGCTGCTCGATCGCATTCAGAAATTTTTCGGACTGAAATAATAAAAAGGGACAGACCTCATTATTTCGCTATGCGAAATAATGAGGTCTGTCCCCTTTTACATAGCGTCCTCGGGCACGGCCATCACTGCGTGCGCACCTTTCACTACCGTGTCGCGCAAGCCCGGGGCCTGCACCAGGACCTGGTCGGCGTAGAAGCGCGCGGTGGCGATCTTGGCCTCGCAGAAGGCCTGGTCGCCGGCGCCGAGGATTTTCTCGGCCGCCAACGCGGCGCGCGCCATCTGCCAGCCGCCGGCGACGATGCCCATCAGCTTCAGGAACGGCACCGCCCCCGCAAAGGTGGCCAACACGTCCTTGCCTGCATTGGCGACGAGGTAGTCGACGCTCTCGCCGACCGCCTGCGCGCCCGCGGCCAGCGCCGCGCGAATCACTCTGATATCGGCGTTGGCGGACTTGGCCAGGTCGGCGTCGAACTCCTTGAGGTGCGACAGCCAGGCCTTGGCCGTGGCGCCGCCCTCGCGCGCGATCTTGCGTCCGACGAGGTCGTTGGCCTGGATGCCGGTGGTGCCTTCGTAGATGGTGGTGATCCTCGCGTCGCGCAGGTGCTGCGCTGCGCCAGTCTCTTCGATGAATCCCATGCCGCCGTGCACCTGCACGCCCAGCGAAGCGACGTCGATGCCGGTTTCCGTGCACCAGCCTTTCACCACCGGGATCATGAGATCGACGAACGCCTGGTTCTGCTCGCGCAGTTTCTTGTCAGGATGCCGTGCCGCCACATCCAGTGCCGCCGCCACCGCGTAGGCGAGCGCACGCATGGCCTCGGTCTGCGACTTCATCAGCATCAGCATGCGGCGCACGTCCGGGTGGCGGATGATCGGCACCGGGCCGCCGCCGGCGAGGTCGCGGCCCTGCACGCGCTCCTTCGCGTACGCCAGCGCGCGCTGGAACGCGCGCTCGGCGATCGAAACCCCCTCCAGACCCACCGCGAAGCGCGCCGCGTTCATCATGATGAACATGTAGGCCAGGCCCTTGTTCTCCTCGCCCACCAGGTAGCCCAGCGCATTCTCGAACACCATCACCGCAGTCGGGCTGGCGTGGATGCCGAGCTTGTGCTCGATCGAGGCGCAGCGCGCCTCGTTGCGCTGGCCCAGCGAACCATCGGCATTCACCAGGAATTTCGGCACGATGAACAGCGAGATGCCTTTGACACCCTCGGGTGCATCCGGCGTGCGCGCCAGCACCAGGTGCACGATGTTGTCCGTGAAATCGTGTTCGCCGTAGGTGATGAAGATCTTCTGTCCGGTAACGCGGTAGTGATCGCCTTCAGGCGCGGCGCGTGTCTTGACCAGCGCCAGATCCGAGCCCGCCTGCGGCTCGGTCAGGTTCATGGTCCCGGTCCATTCGCCGCTCGCCATCCTGGGCAGGAACGTGTTGCGCAGATGCTCGGAGCCGCACAGCTCGATGGCGTGCAGCGCTCCCTGCGTGAGCATCGGGCAGAGCGAGAAGCTCATGTTGCCGCTGCACCACATTTCTTCCACCGGCGTGGCGACAATCCTGGGAAGTCCCTGTCCGCCCAGTTCCGCCGATACCGGCAGCGCGCCCCAGCCGCCGTCCACATAGGCGCGGTAGGCTTCCTTGAAACCCTTGGGCGTGGTCACCGCCCCGTCCTTGCACTGCGCGCCTTCTTCATCGCCGGTATGGTTGAGCGGATCCAGCATGCCGCTGGCGAACTTCGCCGCTTCCTCGAGGATCGCGTCCACCGTGTCCGGCGTCGCCTCGCCGAAGCCCGGAAGCCGCGTCACGTCGGCGAGCCCGGCGAGCTCGCGCATCACGAACTTCATGTCCTTCAGGGGCGCGACGTAGCCGGACATGCGGACCTCCCTACTTCTTCAGTTCCTCGATCAGCTGCGGGACCACCTGGAACAGGTCGCCGACGATGCCGTAGTCGGCCACCTGGAAGATCGGCGCTTCCTCGTCCTTGTTGATGGCCACGATGACGCGGCTGTCCTTCATGCCCGCGAGATGCTGGATCGCACCCGAGATGCCAACTGCGATGTACAGGTCAGGTGCCACGATCTTGCCGGTCTGCCCCACCTGCCAGTCGTTCGGCACGAAGCCCGCGTCCACCGCGGCGCGCGAGGCACCCATGGCGGCCTTGAGCTGGTCGGCGAGCGGCTCGAGCAGCTTGAAATTCTCCCCCGAGCCCATGCCGCGCCCGCCCGACACCACGATGCGCGCCGAGGTCAGCTCGGGACGCTCGGATTTCTGCACCTCGCGGTTGACGAAGGACGACAACCCGCTGTCGGCCGGGGCCGCCACGCTTTCCACTGGCGCCGAACCCCCGGTCGCCGGGACCGCGTCGAAGCCCGTGGTGCGCACGGTGATGACCTTGATCGGGTCGCCTGATTTCACGGTGGCGAGCGCGCTGCCGGCATAGATCGGCCGCACGAAGGTATCGGCGGACTCCACGGCGATGATGTCGGAGATCTGCTGCACATCCAGCAGCGCGGCGGCGCGCGGCATGACGTCCTTGCCGGTGGAGGTCGCCGGCGCGAGCAGATGCGAATAGCCTTTCGCCAGCGCGACCAGCAGCGCCGCCATGTTCTCGGCCAGGAATTCCCCAAGATGCGTCGCATCTGAGTGCAGCACCTTGGCCACGCCGGCGATCTGCGCCGCCTGCTTGGCGGCCGCGCCGGCATTGTGGCCGGCGACCAGGACGTGGATGTCGCCGCCGATCTTTTGCGCCGCGGCGACGGTGTTGAGCGTCGCCTTGCGGATGGAAGCGTTGTCGTGTTCCGCGAGAACCAGGACCGCCATCAGATCACCTTCGCTTCGTTACGCAGCTTGTCGACCAGCGCCTTCGCGTCCGGCACCTTGATGCCGGCCTTGCGCTTCTCGGGTTCCACCACCCTGAGCGTCACCAGGCGCGGCTTCACGTCCACGCCCAGCGCATCCGGCTTGAGGTTCTCCAGCGTCTTTTTCTTCGCCTTCATGATGTTGGGCAGCGTGACGTAGCGCGGCTCGTTGAGTCGCAGGTCGGTGGTGATGATCGCCGGCAGCTTGAGGGCAATGGTCTCCAGGCCCCCGTCCACTTCGCGCGTGACCGTCGCCTTGCCGTCCTCGATCCTGAGCCTGGAGGCGAACGTCGCCTGCGGCCAGCCGAGCAGCGCCGCGAGCATCTGCCCGGTCTGGTTGGCATCATCGTCGATGGCCTGCTTGCCGAGGATCACCAGTTGCGGGGATTCCTTGTCGCACAGCGCCTTGAGGAGCTTCGCCACCGCGAGCGGCTGCAACTCGACGCCGGTCTCCACGAGGATCGCCCGGTCCGCGCCGATGGCGAGCGCGGTGCGCAGCGTCTCCTGGCAGGCCTGCAGGCCCGCGGAAACCGCGACGATCTCGGTGACCACGCCCGCTTCCTTGAGGCGCACCGCTTCTTCCACGGCGATCTCGTCGAAGGGATTCATCGACATCTTGACGTTGGCGGTCTCGACGCCGCTGCCGTCTGCCTTGACGCGCACCTTGACGTTGTAATCGACTACGCGCTTGACGGCGACCAGGACTTTCATGGGAACCCGCGGTAAAGGAACAGCGGGAAATTATAGCGTGGCGCGACGCTCCCCCGGCGCGTTTGAAACGCGCTGCGCTGCGCTCAGCCGAAGATCACCTTCGGCAGCCAGGTCGCCATGGCCGGGAACAGCGCCAGAATCACCAGCATCAGCAGTTGCAGGGCGACGAAAGGCACCACGCCCCGGTAGATGTGCATGGTGGTGACCTCGGGCGGCGCGACACTGCGCAGGTAAAACAGCGCATAGCCGAGCGGCGGGGTCAGGAACGAGGTCTGCAGGTTGACCGCGATCATGACGCCGAGCCAGACCGGGTCGAGCCCGAACTGCAGCAGCACCGGGCCGACGATCGGCACGACGACGAACAGGATCTCGATGGTGTCGAGGAAGAAGCCAAGCACGAACAGCAGCGCCATCACCACGATCATCGCGCCGACCACGCCGCCGGGCAACCCGATGAGGAACTCGTGCACCATGTCGTCGCCGCCGAGCCCGCGGAACACGAGCGAAAAGAGCTGCGCGGCGATGATGATGGCGAAGATCATCGTGCTCAGGCGCGCGGTGGTGCGCATCACCTGGTGCAGCGTGTTGTTGCGGAACACGCGCCACAGCGCGGCCCCCAGCCCCCACAGGATGCCAAGGCACAGCAGGAGCGCGATCGCGCTCGCGACGTTCTCCCCGGCGGTGATATGGGTGCGCGTCACCCGCATGTCGACGAAGGATGTGAGGATGACGACCCCGATCAGGCACACCGCGGCCGCGTAGACCGGGACCGGCCGGCCCTCGGCGAGCCGGTGCCCGGCGAGCAGCGTCGCGCCGATGGCGCCGACGCCGGCCGCCTCGGTCGGCGTCGCGATGCCGACCAGGATGGAGCCGAGCACCGACACGATCAGCACGAGCGGCGCCACGAGAGCGTGCATCACGCGGCCCACCATGTTGCCCGCCTGCATCGACTCGTCGCGCGGGATCGCCGGCGAGGACTTCGGATTCACGAACGCCACGACAATTTGATAAAGGATGTACAGGCCGACCAGCGCGAGCCCCGGGATCAGCGCCCCGGCGAACAGGTCGCCCACCGACACCGGCTCGGGCGAGAAGTTGCCGAGCATGCGCTGCGCCTCCTGGTGCGCGTTCGAGATCTGGTCGCCGAGCACTACCAGCACGATGGACGGCGGGATGATCTGGCCGAGCGTGCCGGCCGCCGCGATAGAGCCGCAGGCGAGCCTTGGATCGTAGCCCCGGCGCAGCATGGTCGGCAGCGAAATCAGCCCCATGGTGATGACGGTGGCGCCGACGATGCCGGTGGAGGCGGCGAGCATCGCGCCGACGATAGAGACCGAGATCCCCAGGCCGCCGCGCAGCCGGCCGAACAGCTGGCCCATGGTGTCGAGCAGCTCCTCGGCCACCTTCGAGCGCTCCAGCATCACGCCCATGAAGATGAACAGCGGGATCGCGATCAGCACCTCGTTGGTCATCACGCCGTAGATGCGATGCGGAAGCACGCCCAGGAAGGCCGGATCGAAGACGCCGATCGCCATGCCGGCCAGCGCGAACACCAGCGCCGTGCCGGCGAGCGTGAACGACACCGGGTAGCCGAGCAGCACGAAGCCGCACAGCCCTACGATCATCAGCAGGGAGAGCGCCTCTTTCACGCCACCCGCCCCAGGCCCGGCGCCTCGCCGTCCACGCGCCCGCGCGACCGCGTGACTCCGGCGAGCAGCAGCACGGACTGCAAGGTCAGCGACACGGCCTGCACGCCGAGCAGCCCGGCGAACACCAGGATCAGCGTTTTCAGCAGGAACACCGCCGGGATGCCGAGCCGGCCCTCCTGCGAGATCTCCATCACCTCCCAGGACGCGCGCACGTACGGCCAGGCCATCCACCCGATGAGCGCGCACATCGGCAGCAGGAACAGGAGCGTGCCGACGATGTCCACGATCGCCCGCGTGCGCGGCGCCATCGCCGCGTAGAAGATGTCGCAGCGCACGTGGCCGTTGTGCGCGAGCGCATACCCCGCGCACACCAGGAACACCGTGGCGTGCATGTAGACGATCGACTCCTGCATCAGCGTCGAGCCGAGGCCGAACACGTAGCGCGACAGCACGACCACGAACTCCGTGAGCACCATGCCGAGCACCAGCCAGGCGACCGCGCGCCCGATCCAGTCGTTGGCGGCGTCGACCGCGTCCGCGAGGCGCTTGAGCGCGTGCATGGGATACAGAAAAGCCTAGGCGCGGGCCGGGCCGCGCCTAGGCTGGGCTTGCATCGATGCGGACGTCTAGAACTTGATCAACGAGCGGGCGTTCATGTAGCCCTGCTCGCCAAGCGCGCTCCAGCCGATCGCCTTCTTGCGCGCGGCCAGGAAGCTCTGGTACACGCGCTTCGTGAAGGCGTCCTTGTTGCCGATCTCGTCGACGACGTCCACCGCCGCCTTGCCGATGTTCTTCAGCATGTCGTCGGAAAACTTGCGCAGCTGGACGCTGTGCTTGTTGAGCAGCACGTCGAGCGAGTCGGCGCTCTTGTAGTTGAACTCGGCGAGCTCGAGCATCGCCTCGGCCTGCGTCGCCACGGCGATGATCTCCTGCTGCTGCTTCGACAGCCCCTGCCACACCTTCTTGTTGACCAGCACCTCGCCGGTCGTGCAGGGCTCGTGGTAGCCCGGCCAGTAGTAGTACTTCGCCACCTTGTAGAAGCCGAAGGCGAGGTCGTTCCATGGACCGACCCACTCGGTGCCGTCGATGGTGCCCGCCTGCAGCGCGGGGAAGATCTCGCCGCCCGGCAGGTTGACGACCGTCGCGCCGAGGCGCCGCAGCACTTCGCCCCCCAGGCCCGGCATGCGGAACTTCAAGCCCTTGAAGTCGTCCATGGTCTTCATTTCCTTGCGGTACCAGCCGCCCATCTGCACGCCGGTCGAGGCGCGCATGAAGGGCACGATGTTGAACTGGTCGCACAGCTCGGTCCACAGCTTCATGCCGTCGCCCCAGAGCATCCATGCGGCATGCTCCGCGGCGTTGAAGCCGAAGGGCACCGCGGCAAAGAAGTTGAACGCCGGCGAGTGGCCTTGCCAGTAGTACGACACCGAGTGGCTCATCTCCGCCTTGCCGTCGCGCACCGCGTTGAACGACTCGAACGCCGGCACCAGCTCGCCGGCGGCGTACACCTTCACGTCGAGCGTGCCGCCCGACATCGTCCTGATGCGTTGCGCGAAGCGCTCTGCACCGGTGCCCAGGCCGGGGAAATTCTTCGGCCAGGTGGTCACCATCTTCAACTGCTTGATGCCCTGAGAAATCGCCGGCGCGGAAACGGTTGCGGCGGCCGCGGCAACACCTCCTGCTGCCGCGCCTTGCAGGAATTTACGACGCTTCATGAGTCCTCCTCCTCCGTGATTCACCCGAAACGGGCCACGAGTATCCAAGTTACCCCGGTTTCGCGCAAGCCGGGGCCAGTTCGACGAGCGCGTCCACCGCCAGCGCGCCGCTCCCCTGCTCGAACACCATCACCGGGTTAACGTCCACCGAGGCGACTTGTTCCCCCCAGCCGAGGACCGCGTCGCCCAGCTGCACGGCCATGTCGGCGTATGCACCGACATCGAGCGGCGGCTGGCCGCGCAGCGCGCCGAGCAGGGGCGCCATGCGCAGTCCGGCGAGTGCCGCGAGCACGTCCTGCCGGGAAAAGGGCGGCAGCAGGAGACGGAAATCCTTCAGCGCCTCGAGGTAGATGCCGCCGTCGCCGACCATCACCACGGGGCCGAACAGGGGGTCGACCTTCGCCCCCAGCGCCAGTTCCCGGCGCCCGGCGACCTGTCGCGCGACCAGCACGCCATCTCCTTGCGGCAGGCGCGGCTTGAAGTCGCCGAACGCCTTTGCCACGTCGGCCTCGCTTTGCACGCCGAGGCGCACCAGCCCCTGCTCGGTCTTGTGCGGCACGCTGGACGAACAGGCCTTCACCGCCACCGTCGGCCCAAGCGCGCGGAACGCGTCCCGCGCGGCTGCCTCGTCCATGCACAGGCGATGCTCCACCACCGCAATGCCCGCCCGCGCGAGCAGTGCCAGGCTTTCGAATTCGTCGAGAAAGCCCGTCTTGCCGGCGGGCAGTGCCGGCGCGGCCTGCGCGAGCGCCTGCGCCGGTGCCCTGCGCAACAGCGCGCTGTGCGCCGCCAGCTGGTGCAGGGCGAGCATCGCGTCGCGCTCGCGCGCGAAGGCGGGCACGCCGAGCTTTTCGAACGCCGCCCGGATGTCCTCCTGCGGCGCCGCGACCGCGATGCTCTTTGCGAACCGTTCGCGGAACGCCGCCGCATCGCGCGCGAACAGCGGCACGTCGTAGCCCGCGCCCGCGATCGGGATGGCGAGCATCAGCAGGTCGCAGGCATCCTCCTCGCCGAGGATCGTCATGGCGGAACCGAACAGGCCGCTGTTGTTGAGCAGTGCGCCGGTGACATCGAGCGGATTGGCCGCTGTGGCGAACGCGGGCAGCACCTGCTGCAAGCGGGACTGGGGGGTGGCGGCCAACTCCGGCAGGTCGAGCCCGAGTTCTTCGGCTGCATCCGCCGCCATCACGCAACTCGCCCCCGAGTTGCTCACCGCGACGAAGCGCTTGCCCTTGGGCCGCCCGCCTGAAAGATACAGTTGTCCCGCCGAGACCAGGTCTTGCGGATCGGCGGCGCGCCAGATGGCGTGCTGGGCGAAAAACGCGTCGATCACGCGGTCCTCGCTCGCCAGCGAACCGGTATGCGAGGAAGCCGCCTTGACGCCGCTCGCGGTGCGCCCCGCTTTCACCGCGACGATGGGCAGATCGCGCGCGCGCGCAAGCTCCGCCGCCCGTGCAAGCACCTGCGGCCGCTGGATCGCCTCCATGTACAAGAGGACCAGCCGCACCCCCTCCTCCTGGACGATCTCCTCGGCGAGGTCGGCGACGGTGACATCTGCCTCATTGCCCGTGGCATGCACATGGCGCACGTCCAGCCCGCGCTGGCGCGCGAGGATGTAGATCGCCTGCGAGCAGGCGCCGCTCTGGCTGACGATGGCCACCGGCCCGTCGCGCGCCTCCATCTCGTGGAAGATGGTGGAGAAATTGGCCACTGCCCCAGTGGCGAAATTGGCCAGGCCCTGGCAGTTCGGTCCGACCAGGCGCATCCCTGCCGCGCGCGCCGAGGCAGCCATGCGCTCCTGCGCCGCCTTGCCTGCGGCGCCGATCTCGCCGAAACCCGAGGTCATGACGACGGCGACCTTCACGCCTTTCGCGGCGCATTCGTCTACCGCGCGCACGGCTTCGTCGCCGGCGACCGCGATCACCGCAAGCTCGGGCGCTTCCGGCGTATCGGCGATCGAGGCGTAGGCCTTCAGGCCCTGCACCTCGGCGCGTCCCGGGTTGATCGGGTAAATCGCGCCCTTGAAGCCGTAGCGCTTCATGTACAGGATCGGCCGTCCGCCCACCTTGTGCGGGTTGTCGGAAGCGCCGACCACCGCGATGGAGCGCGGCGCGAGCGCCGCACGCAGCGTCATGGCCGGTAGCCGAAGCTCGGCGGCCCCGGCGACCGCAGCGGCGCGGCGAGATGGGCGAACTCGGTGAGGATCGCGCGCGTGCCGCGTGGGTCGATGATTTCTTCCACGAGGTAGGACTCCGCGCTGCGAAACGGCGAACTCAGCTTCGCCAGCCGCGCTTCGATCTCGGCGAGCTTCGCCTTCGGGTCGGCGGCTGCTTCGAGCTCGGCCTTGTAGGCCGCCTCCAGCCCGCCGGCGATGGGGAGCGACCCCCAGTCGCCCGACGGCCAGGCGTAGCGCATGCCGTAGCGCGAAGGATTCATGTGCGCGGCGCCCGCCACGCCGTAGACCTTGCGCACGAGGATCGCGCACCAGGGCACCGTGCACTGGTAGATCGCCTGCATGGCGCGCGCGCCATGGCGGATCGTCCCGGCTTCCTCCGCCTGGCGCCCGATGAGGAAACCCGGTACGTCCACCAGGTGCACCACCGGCAGGTGGAAGGTCTGCGCGAGATCCACGAAGCGGATCACCTTGTCGCAGGCGTCTGCGGTCCAGGCGCCGCCATAGTGGTACGGGTCGCTCGCCATCAGCGCCACCGGCCAGCCGTCCAGGCGCGCGAGGCCGGTGATCACGGATTTTCCCCAGCGCCGGCCGATCTCGAAGAACGAGCCTTCGTCCACCAGCGCCTCCACGATCGGGCGCATCTTGTAGACCTTCTTCTGGTCGCGCGGGATGACGGAGAGCAGCCATTCGTCGCGGCGCTTGGGGTCGTCCTGCGGCGCGGTGCGCGCCGGCAGCTCGTGCACCGAGCTGGGGAGGTAAGAAAGAAATTTTCTTGTCATGGCAAACGCCTCGGGCTCCGACGCGGCCTCGTCGTCGATGGCGCCATTGCGCGTGTGGATGTCGCTGCCGCCAAGCTCGTTCTTCTCCAGCGTCGGTCCCACGCGCGCCACCACCGGCGGGCCGGCGACGAACATCTGCGCGGTGTCCTTGACGATCACCGAGTAGTGGCTGGCGGCGACGCGCGCGGCGCCCAATCCCGCCACCGAACCCAGCGCGAGCGCCACCACCGGCACCTGCGACAGGTTGTCCACGCACAGTTGCCACATCGCGATGCTCGGCAGGAGCGTGCGGCCCTCGATCTCGATCGACTTCACCGAACCGCCGCCGCCCGTGCCATCGACCAGCCGGATGAGCGGCAGGCGCAGGTCGAGCGCCATCTTCTCCACGGTGACCAGCTTGCCCCGGATCGCCGCGTCGGCGGCGCCGCCGCGCACGGTGAAATCGTCGCCCGCCACCGCCACCGGCCGGCCGTCGATCCTGGCGCGGCCCATCACCAGGTTGGCCGGCGTGAAGGCGGCGAGGTTGCCCTCGGCGTCGTAGCTCGCCTTGCCGGCGATGCTGCCGATCTCGTGGAAGCTGCCCTCGTCCACCAGCGCGTCCACGCGCTCGCGCACCGTGAGCTTGCCCAGCGCCTTGTGGCGCGCGACCTTGTCGGCGCCGCCCATCTGCGCGGCGAGGGCCTTGCGCCGCGCGAGCTCCTCGAGTTCCTTGTCCCAGCTCATGTCGGGCGCATCATAGCGAAGCCGCCGTCAGTAGCCGATCGCCGCGCCGTCGCTGCGCGGATCGGCGCCGCCCCAGCGCTCGCCGGTCTGCGGGTCGACGACGATGCCGTGCGCGTGCCCGGCCAGCTCGTTCCAGTCGCCCCAGCGGTCGACCGGGTGGCCGCGGCGCTCGAGCTCGTCGATGGTTGCGCGCGGGAAGCGCGCCTCGATGTGCAGCGTGTCGCGCGACTCGCCGAGCGCGAACCGACCCGAGAGGAACCGGGGCATCTCCACCGCCTGCTGGATGTCAAGGCCGTGGTCGATGAGGCCGGTGTAGGCCTGCAGGTGGATCTGCGGCTGCCCGTCCGCGCCCATGCAGCCGAGCATGCTCCAGAGCTTGCCGTCGCGCTTGCCGATCGAGGCGATCAGCGTGTGCAGCGGAATCTTGCCCGGCTGCAGCACGTTCGGATGCGCCGGATCGAGGTTGAAATACGCGCCCCGGTTCTGCAGCACGATGCCGGTCTCGCCCGCGACCACGCCCGATCCGAAGAGGCCGTACAGGCTCTGGATCAGCGACACGGCGTTGCCGTCGCGGTCGACCGCGGCGAGGTAGACGGTGTCGCCTGCGAGCGATCCGTACGAGGGCACTTTGTCCCAGGCCAGGGCGCGGGCCGGATCCATCAGAGCGCGCCGCGCATCGGCATACGCCTTCGAGATCAATCGCTCCACCGGTACCTCGGCGAAGCGCGGATCCGCGAGATAGCGATCGCGGTCGTGGTAGGCGATCTGCTTGGCCTGCACCAGCAGGTGCGCGCGGTCCGGGCCGAGCAGCGGCAGGCGGTGCAGCTCGAGGGGCTCTACGAGGTTGAGCATCTGCAGTACGGTGAAGCCCTGTGTCGGCGGCGGCGTCTGGTAGATCGCCACGCCGCGGTAGGTGCCGACGAGAGGCTCGCCCCAGTGCGCGGCTTGCGCCGCGAAGTCCGGTTCGCGGAAGAAGCCGCCATTCGCCCCGGCGTAGCGCGCCATCTCGCGCGCCGTCTCGCCCTCGTAGAAGCCGGCCCGGCCCTCCTGCGCGATGCGCTCCAGCGACCGGGCGAGACCCGGGTTGACGAGCGCGGGCCCGCCCCGCAGGAAGATCGCGGCTGCTTCCGGGCACGCCTCGAGCTCGGCCTTTGACGTCTCGATGAACCGCGCGAGTTTCGCGCTCACCGGCGCGCCCTCGCGCGCATAGCCGATCGCCTGCTCGAGGCAGCGCGCGAGGGGAAGGCGGCC
>JAABQT010000141.1 GCA_011391295.1 Betaproteobacteria bacterium | reverse complement strand
CCCGAGCCCTACAAGGGCAAGGGCGTGCGCTACGCCAACGAGCAAATCGTCTTGAAAGAGACGAAGAAGAAGTAACGGAGCCCACCATGGTCGACAAGAACCTAGCGCGGCTGCGCCGCGCGCGTCAGACGCGATTGAAGATCCGCGAGCTCGGCGCCGTGCGCCTGACCGTGCACCGCACCAACAGCCACATCTATGCGCAGATCACCTCCGGCGCCGGCGACAAGGTGCTGGCGACCGCGTCTTCCGTGGAGAAGGAAGTGCGCGCGTCGCTCAAGAACGGCGGCAACCGCAAGGCCGCCGAGACAGTGGGGGCGCGCATCGCGCAAAAGGCCAGGCAGGCTGGCATCGAGACGGTCGCGTTCGACCGTTCCGGGTACCGTTACCACGGGCGCGTGAAAGCGCTCGCCGAGGCTGCCCGCGCGGGCGGCCTCAAGTTCTGAGGATCACAGCATGGCGAAAATGAAGCCAAGAATGCAAAAGAGCGAAGAGCGCTCCGATGGCCTGCGCGAAAAGATGATCTCGGTGAACCGCGTCACCAAGGTGGTGAAGGGCGGTCGCGTGCTCGGCTTCGCCGCGCTCACGGTGGTTGGCGACGGCGACGGCGGCATCGGCATGGGCAAGGGCAAGGCGCGCGAGGTGCCGGTCGCGGTGCAAAAGGCGATGGAAGAGGCGCGGCAAAAACTGTTCAAGGTCAAACTCAAGAATGGCACGCTGCACCACACGGTGATCGGCCACCACGGCGCGGCCACGGTGCTGATGCAGCCGGCGCACGAAGGCACGGGGATCATCGCCGGCGGGCCGATGCGCGCCGTGTTCGAGGTGATGGGCGTTACCAACGTCCTCGCGAAATGCTTCGGCTCGACCAACCCCTACAACGTGGTGCGGGCGACTCTGCAGGGACTGCAGGCGATGAACACGCCCGCGCAGATCGCGGCCAAGCGCGGGAAAAAGGTCGAGGACATCTTTTCGTAAAGGCGCGCCATGGCGGACAAGAAAATCAAGGTGAAACTCGTGAAGAGCACGGCCGGGTGCAAGACGGCCCATCGCGCGACGGTGCGCGGCCTGGGTCTGCGCAGGATGCACCAGACCGTCGAGGTGCTCGACACCCCGGCGGTGCGCGGCATGATCGACAGCGTCTTTTATCTCGTACGGATCGAGAACTGAACCATGCGTCTCAATACACTTAAACCCGCCGCGGGGTCGAAGAAGTCGCGCCACCGCGTGGGCCGCGGCGTCGGCTCGGGCTGGGGCAAGACCGCGGGCCGCGGCCACAAGGGCCAGCGCGCGCGTTCGGGTGGTTATCACAAGGTCGGTTTCGAGGGCGGCCAGATGCCCCTGCATCGGCGCCTGCCCAAACGCGGCTTCGCTTCTCCCACGCGTACGCATTACGCGGAAGTGCGCCTGTCCGAACTGCAGACCATGGAAGCGGACGATATCGATCTCGCCGCGCTCAAGTCCGCGGGCATCGTGCCGCGCGACGTGAAGGTGGCCAAGGTGATCCTCTCCGGCAAGCTGTCGCGCAAGCTGACGCTCAAGGGCGTGAAGGTCAGCAAGGGCGCGCGCGCGGCGATCGAGGCGGCCGGCGGCAAAATCGAGGATCTGCCCGAGGCGGCGGAAGTCGCACCGCAGGCGGCCAAGGAATAACCGGGTTTGGCAACCACGCTTGCATCCGCGGGCAAGACCGGGCGCTATGGCGACCTGAAGCGGCGCCTGCTGTTCATGCTGGGCGCGCTGGTGGTATTCCGCCTCGGCGCCCACATCCCGGTGCCCGGGATCGACCCGAACGTGCTTGCCGACCTGTTCAAGAGCCAGCAGGGCGGCATCCTGGGCATGTTCAACATGTTCTCGGGCGGCGCGCTGTCGCGCTTCACCATTTTCGCGCTCGGCATCATGCCCTACATCTCCGCCTCGATCATCATGCAGTTGATGACCGCGGTCAGCCCGCAGCTGGAGCAGCTGCGCAAGGAGGGCGAGACGGGCCGCCGCAAGATCACCCAGTACACGCGCTACGGCACGTTGGGGCTGGCGCTGTTCCAGGCCTTCGGCATTTCGTTCGCACTCGAGTCCCAGCAGGGTCTGGTGCTCGATCCCGGGCTGATGTTTCGCATCACGACGGTGACCACCCTGGTCACTGGCACCATGTTCCTCATGTGGCTCGGCGAGCAGATCACCGAGCGCGGCCTGGGCAACGGCATTTCAATCATCATTTTTGCTGGCATCGCCGCCGGACTGCCGCAGGCGATCGCCGGGACGCTGGAGCTGGTGCGTACCGGCGCCATGCACCCGCTCACCGCGCTGTTCATCGCCGCGGCGGTGCTCGCGGTCACCGCGGTGGTGTGTTTCGTGGAGCGCGGGCAGCGCAAGATCCTGGTCAATTACGCCAAGCGCCAGGTCGGCAACCGCGTCTACGGCGGCCAGAGCTCGCACCTGCCGTTCAAGCTGAACATGGCGGGCGTGATCCCGCCGATCTTCGCCTCTTCCCTGATCCTGTTCCCGGCCACGCTGCTGGGGTGGTTCGGCACGGCCGAAGGCATGGTCTGGCTGCGCGACATCGCCGCGACGATGACTCCCGGCCAGCCGATCTACGTGCTGTTGTACGCCGGGCTGATCGTGTTCTTCTGCTTTTTCTACACTGCGCTGCAGTACAACCCGAAAGAAACGGCGGACAACCTGAAGAAGTCCGGCGCATTCGTGCCAGGGATCCGCCCCGGTGAGCAGACTTCGCGCTATGTGGAGAAGATCCTCACGCGGCTGACGCTGGCGGGCGCGATCTATGTCACGCTGGTGTGCCTGCTTCCGGAATTCCTGATCCTGCGCTGGAACGTGCCGTTTTACTTCGGCGGCACGTCGCTGTTGATCATCGTGGTGGTGACGATGGACTTCATGTCGCAGGTCCAGGCGTACGTCATGACACATCAGTACGAGAGCCTGTTGCGCAAGGCGAGCTTCAAGGGCGGCTTGCCCGTGCCCTGAGGGCGCGGCAAGACACAAGGAGCAGGATCATGAAAGTGATGGCATCGGTGAAGAGAATCTGCCGCAAGTGCAAGATCGTGCGGCGTAAACGCGTGGTGCGCGTGATTTGCACGAACCCGCGTCACAAGCAACGCCAGGGTTGATAAAGCCTTGAGCGAACAGGTATAATTTCAGGTTTCCCGGGATCCCCATGGCACGCATCGCAGGCATCAATATTCCGAACCACCAGCACGCCGATATCGCGCTGACCGCGATCTACGGTGTCGGGCGGGCGCGCGCGCAGGCGCTGTGCGTCGCGGCGGGGGTGGAGCGCACACGCAAGATCAAGGACTTGAGCGACGCGGAGATGGAGCGACTGCGCGAGCAGGTGACGCGCCTCACGCTGGAGGGCGACCTGCGCCGGGAAGTGTCGATGTCGATCAAGCGCCTGATGGACCTCGGCTGCTACCGCGGCGTGCGTCACCGCAAGGGGCTGCCGGTGCGCGGGCAGCGCACGCGCACCAATGCCCGCACGCGCAAGGGCCCGCGCAAGGCCGCGATCAAACTGAACATCCAAGCGGGCAAAGCCGCTTAATCCCGGAACCAGGACGCGACCATGGCCAGCAAAACCTCGACCAACCCGCAGCAGCAGCAGACCGCGTCGGCGCGCTTGCGCAAGAAGGTCAAGAAGAACGTGGCCGAGGGCATCGCCCACGTCCACGCTTCCTTCAACAACACCATCGTCACCATCACCGATCGCCAGGGCAATACGCTGGCCTGGGCCACGGCCGGCAATGCCGGGTTCAAGGGTTCGCGCAAGTCCACGCCGTTCGCCGCCCAGGTTGCCGCCGAGCGCGCCGGACGCGGCGCGCAGGAATGCGGCGTGAAGAACATCGAAGTGCGCATCAAGGGCCCGGGGCCCGGCCGCGAATCCGCGGTGCGCGCGCTGAACGCGCTCGGCCTGAAAATCGCCAGCATTGCGGATGTCACCCCGGTCCCGCACAACGGCTGCCGCGCGCCCAAGCGCCGGCGCGTCTGAAGCAGTCAAGGAGAACGCATGGCCAGAAACCTCGGTCCCAAATGCCGCCAGTGCCGCCGCGAGGGCGAGAAGCTGTTCCTCAAGGGCGAGAAATGCTTCACCGACCGCTGCGCCGTGGAGCGGCGCAGCTACGCGCCGGGGCAGCATGGGCAGAAAAGCGGCAGCCGCCTGTCCGATTTCGGCAAGCAGCTGCGTGAGAAGCAAAAGCTGCGGCGCACCTATGGGGTGCTCGAGCGGCAGTTCCGCAACACCTACGCGCAGGCCTCGCGGTCCAAGGGCGTGACCGGCGAGCGCCTGCTGCAGCTGCTGGAGACGCGGCTGGACAACATGGCCTACCGCATGGGCTTCGGCGCCTCGCGCTCCGAGGCGCGTCAGGTGGTGCGCCACAACGGCATCCTGGTGAACGGCAAGCGCGTCAACATTCCCTCCTACCAAGTGCGGCCGGGCGACGTGATCGAGGTCGTCGCCAAGGCGAAGGAGCAGCTGCGCGTCAAGGCGGCCAGCGAGGCCGCCGAAAGCCGCGGCTTCCCCGAGTGGCTGGAGGTCGATGCCAAGGCGATGAAGGGAATCTTCAAGTCGCTGCCGGCACGCGCCGACCTGCCTTCCACAGTGAACGAGAGTTTGATCATCGAGTTGTATTCGAAGTAACGGGAAAAAACGAAAATGCCGCAAACCGGATTTCTCAAGCCGCGCATCGTCGACGTGCAGAACCTGTCGCCCTCGCACGCCAAAGTCACCATGGAGCCTTTCGAGCGCGGCTACGGCCATACGCTCGGCAACTCGCTGCGGCGCGTGCTGCTGTCGTCCATGCCGGGTTACGCGCCCACCGAGGTGCAGATCGCCGGCGTGGTGCACGAGTACTCGACCATGGACGGCGTGCGCGAGGACGTGGTCGACATTCTGCTCAACCTCAAGGGCATCGTGTTCCTGCTGCACAACCGTCAGGAAGCGCTGCTCACTCTGAAGAAGAAGGGCGAGGGGCCGGTGACGGCCGCGGACATCGAGCCCTCGCACGACGTGGAGATCGTCAATCCGGCGCACGTGATCGCCAACCTGGCGGCCGGCGGCAAGCTGGAAATGCAGATCAAGGTG
>JAABQT010000140.1 GCA_011391295.1 Betaproteobacteria bacterium | reverse complement strand
GCGCCGGACTTGCCCTTCTTCAACTGCCCGCCTTCCACGGTGACGAAGCTGGGGCAGAAACCCTTGACGCAGGAAAAGTCCTTGTTGCAGGTGGACTGGTTGATGGTGCGCTTTCTGCCGAACTCGGTCTCCAGCGGCTCGACCGAGAGGCAATTGGACTTCGCGCTGCAATCGCCGCAGCCTTCGCACACCATGTCGTTGATCACCGCGCGCCTGGCGGGGTCGGGATAGGTATTGCGCTTGCGGCGCCGGCGTTTTTCCGAGGCGCAAGTCTGGTCGTAGATCAGTGCCGACACGCCAGGCAGCTCGCGCAGCTCGCGCTGCACGGCGTCGAGTTCGTCGCGGTGGCGGATGGTGACGCCAGGCGCCCAGTTGGTGCCGCGGGGATACTTCTCCGGCTCGTCGGTGACGATCACCACCGGTTGCACGCCCTCCGCGGCGATCTGGCGCGAAATGATCGCCGGGTCGAGCGGCCCGTCGTGAAGCTGGCCGCCGGTCATCGCCACCGCATCGTTGTACAGAATCTTGTAGGTCATGTTGACCTTGGCGGCCACGGCGGCGCGGATCGCGAGCAACCCGGAATGGAAATAGGTGCCGTCGCCCAGATTGGCGAAGATATGCTTTTCCTCGGTGAACGGCGCCTGCCCGATCCAGGGCGCGCCTTCGGCGCCCATGTGCGTGAAGGTCGAGGTGCTGCGGTCCATCCAGACCGCCATGTAATGGCAGCCGATGCCGGCGGTGGCGCGGCTGCCCTCGGGCACGCGCGTGGAGGTATTGTGCGGGCAGCCGGAACAGAAGTACGGCTGCCGGATGGCGGTGACGCGCGGCTTGGCGAGCGCCTTTTCCTTGAAGTCCAGAAACGCCAGGCGTTCCTTGAATCGCGGTCCGAGCTGCGCCGCGAGTCCCGCTTTCTCCAGCCGTTTGGCGATGGCGCGCGCCACGATCGAGGAGTTGTGCTCGTAATGCGCGGGCAGCAGCCAGGTGCCGGCGGGCTGGCCTTCGGCGCGGCTCCACTCGCCGTTGTCGTCGAATTTGCCGACCACGCGCGGCGCGCGCCTGGCGGCATCCCAGGTGTAGAGCTCTTCCTTGATCTGGTACTCGATGAGCTGGCGCTTTTCCTCGACCACCAGGATTTCCTCCAGCCCTTGCGCGAAGCGCCGCGCGCCCTGCGGCTCGAGCGGCCAGGACATCGCCACCTTGTAGACGCGCAGCCCGATGTCGCGCGCTACGCGCTCGTCGATGCCGAGGTCTGCGAGCGCCTGCATCGTGTCGCCGAAGCTCTTGCCGGTGGTGATGATGCCGAACCTGGCGTGCGGCGAATCCCACACGATGCGGTCCATGCCGTTGGCGCGCACGTAGGCCAGCGCCGCGTACACCTTCCAGTCGAGGAGCCGCATCTCCTGTTCGAGGAAGCCGTCCGGCCAGCGGATGTTCAAGCCGCCCTGCGGCAGGGCGAAGTCCGCGGGCAGCTTCACCTGCACGCGCTCGGGGTCGACGATCACCGAGGCGCCGGATTCCACGACATCGGTGACGCACTTGAAGCCGATCCACACACCCGCGTAGCGGCTCATGGCGTAGCCATGCAGCCCGAAATCAAGGTAGTCCTGCACATTCGAGGGGTTGAGTACCGGGATGCAGCAGGCCTTGAGGATGTGCTCGCTCTGGTGCGCGAGCGTCGAAGATTTGGCCGCGTGGTCGTCGCCCGCGAGCACCAGGACGCCGCCGTGCTTCGAGGTGCCCGCCGAGTTCGCGTGCTTGAACACATCGCCACAGCGATCCACGCCCGGACCCTTGCCGTACCACATGCCGAATACGCCGTCGTACTTCGCGCCCGGGAACATGCCCACCTGCTGCGTACCCCAGATCGCCGTGGCGGCAAGATCTTCGTTGACGCCTGGTTGGAACTTGACGTGGTGGGACTCAAGATGCTGCTGCGCACGCGCCAGCGACTGGTCGAGACCGCCGAGCGGCGAGCCGCGGTAGCCGGAGACGTAACCCGCGGTGTTGAGCCCCGCGCGCAGGTCGCGCTCACGCTGCAGCATCAGCAGCCGGATCAGGGCCTGCGTGCCGGTGAGGAATACGCGACCCTTGTCCTGCGTGTACTTGTCGTCGAGAGAAACTCTGGCGAGCTCTGCCGGTGCGTTCATCGTTTGGCCTCCACGTCGCTATCGCGTTCTATCACAGCATTAGAGGACCGCGCGCGACTTGCTTCGCGGTGCAGGTTTGTCGGCGCCTGCGGCTGCCGCTGCCGGGACCGTCGGCAGGTCCCAGTAGGGCTCGGGCCCGAAGGATTCGGCGAGGAAATCTATGAATACACGCGTCTTCGCCGGCAGGTAGCGGCGATGCGGATACACGGCGTAGATACCCACGTCCGTACCGAAGTCGTAGCCCGGCAGCAGCGGCACCAGGGTGCCATCCTCGAGATGCTTGCGCACGTCCCAGGTGGATTTGAGCGCCACGCCCAATCCCGCCACCGCCCACTCGCGCAGCACCTCCCAGTTGTCGCAGGCGTAGCGGCCGGTGACGCGCATGGAGCCGCGTTTGCCCGCCGGGCTCTTGTAATCCCAGGTCATGGCAAACCCGTGGTCCCAGCTAGCCACGAGGCAATTGTGCTTGGCGAGATCCTGCGGCGTCTTGGGCGAGCCATGCTCGCGCAGGTAGTCCGGGCTCGCGCACACCACGCGCCGGTTGGGCGCGAGTTTCCTCGCGGCCAGCGATGAATCCTTGAGTTCCGCGATGCGGATAGCGAGGTCGAATCCCTCCTCGATCAGGTTGATCGAGCGGTCGGAGAGGGAAAGCGCAAGTTCGATCTTCGGAAAGCGTGCGGCGAAGCGCGGGATCAGTGGCGCGATGTGCTTGTGCCCGAAAGAGGCGGGCAGCGCGACCTTCAACACCCCCTGCGGCTCGACGCGCCGCGCGGTCAGCGCGGCATCGGCTTCGTCAATCTCGGCAAGGATGCGCGAGCTGGACTCGTAGTAGCTGGCGCCCTCGCCGGTCAGGTGCAGGCTGCGCGTCGTCCTGTTCAACAGGCGCACACCCAGGTGCGATTCCAGCGCTGCCAGCGTCCGGCTGACGACCGCCGGCGAGACACCGAGCTCGCGTGCCGCCGCCGACAGGCTGCCGGTCTGGACCACCTTGGAGAACACCAACATGCCATGGACAACGTCACGCATATTGTTGCGTCATATGCACAAGTGTTTTGTCATTCTTCCCTATTCTATACAAGACTGCAAAGCTGTATATTTGCTGCACCGCAGTAGCCATTGGGATACCGGTGCGAAAGGAAGCAACGATGAATGCATACGAAATCGAGCAGATCGAGAAGCAGATGAAAGGCGATTTACGCCAACCGGTGGGCTATGCCGACTGGGAAAATGTTGCGCGCCACGCGCGCCAGGAACGGGCCCAGATGATCGGCAAGGTGTTCTCGGGATTCCTTGCAGCGGCAGCGGCGAAGGTCGCAGGCCTGGCCCGCCTGATGCGTCGCACAGCGGCCGAGTGTACCGACGCGAGACTGCGCCACAACTGAACATCCGATTAGGCAGGCCCCGCCGCGGTTTCTTCCTCCCTCCTCCTCCGCGGCGGGGCTGCGCCTAGCCAGGCGGCGCAGTCCTCGCACCGCCTCAGGCGATCGACTTCCACATTTCGACATCCCTGCGCGCTGTCCAGATGCGCGGGTGCTTGATGCCGCGCGCTTCATCGTAGGCGCGCGAGACGTCGAAGGGCATGCAGTGCTCGTAGATCGGGAAGCGCCCGTAGACCGGGTCCATTTTCCTCTTCGTCGCCTCGTAGACCTGCTTTAGCGACCGCCGTGCGGCCGCGCCGCGCCTGGCCGTCAGGTACAGCCCGCGCACGAACTCCTGGGTGAAGCGGATCGCCTTCTCGCACTGCGCGGGGGTGCTGAGGGCTGGGCCACGCCCAGGCACCAGGCCGCGAGGCTTGAGCGCCCTGAGTTTGTCGAGCGTGTTGGGCCATTCCTCAAGGTGCGCGTCGCCGGTGTAGATGCCGGCGTTGTACTCGACCAGGTCTCCGGAGAACAGCACGCGCTCGCGCGGCAGCCAGACGATGGCGTCGCCACCGGTGTGGCCCGGTCCGAGGTGCAGGATGCGAACTTCCAATTTCCCCATCATCACCGTGAGCGCGTTCTCGAACACCAGGGTCGGCCAGGTCAGCCCGGGGATGGACTTCGCGCCGCGGAACAGGCGTGGAAAACGCCCGATTTCGCTCGCCATGTCCTGCTTGCCGCGCTCGCGGATCAGCCCGAGCGTGCGCCGGCTGGCGATGATCTGCTCGGCCCGGTAGGCGGACGCACCCAGCACGCGCACCGCGTGGTAGTGGGACAGCACGACGTACTTGATCGGTTTCGAGGTGACACGGCGGATGCGCCGGATCACCTCCCGGGCCATCAGCGGCGTTGCCTGGGCGTCGATCACCATCACGCCGTCGTCGCCGACGATCACCCCTGTGTTCGGGTCGCCTTCGGCGGTGAAGCCGTAAGCGCTTTTCGACAGGCGCCGGAAACTGATCTTCTTCGGCTTGAGGTCGGACTGGGATGCAAAGGTCGTCATCTGCTCGCTTTCTAGTCAGGCATGTCGGGATAAGCGCGCCATTGTCGCCGTCTCGAGGGGCACGAAAGCAGCCCGTATCGGATTGACGGATAATAGCCGCCGCCGCTCTGGTAGGGAGTTTCGCCATGGGACGTCCGGAAAAGATCCGCCTCGGCGACGTGCTGGTCGCGCAGAAGGCGATCTCGCAGGATCAGCTGAAGATCGCGCTCGAGCAGCAGAAAAAGAGCGGGCGCCGGCTCGGCCGCGTGCTCGTCGAGCAGGGTTTCGTCAACGACGATCAGATCTGCGAGGCCATCTCCCGCCAGTTGAACATCCCGTACGTCAACCTCAAGCTGTTCAATTTCAATCAGGACGTGGTGCGGCGCCTGCCGGAAGCGCAAGCGCGGCGCTTCCGCGCCATCGTGCTGGAAGACCGGCGCGCCAGCATCCTCGTCGGCATGGCGGACCCGACCGATCTGTTTGCCTACGATGAGCTCGGCAGGATCCTGCAGCGCGAGGTAGAAGTGGCGGTGGTGAGCGAGTCCGCGCTGCTG